>JACRCA010000039.1 GCA_016234425.1 Deltaproteobacteria bacterium
CCGAGGCTTCTCCTACTATATTTATCTCACCTCCTTTCCGGTCATTTCGTTTTCTTTCCCGGTGACAATTTCTTGTACTTTCTTTCAATTCCAGCCAGTTGCTCATAGATTTTCATGACCGCTGTGGCATCCTCTCGATCCCAACCATTATAATGAGCCTTCAACAGAAGCTGTTGATACAATGCTCCTACGGGTAAAACCACACCCAATTGCCTTGCCCTTTCCAGGGAAAGGGCAAGATCCTTATTCGCCAGAACGACAGGGCCTTTGGGTGAGAAATTGCCATTGAGCATATCCTTTCCGCGGGAAATGAGTAAATCGCTCGAAGCGGCCCCCGATGTGATCACCTCAAACAAGACCTCGGGATTGAGACCAGCTTTAAGACCTAAGACCAATCCCTCAATGGCCGCAGCCTGGTTGAGGTAAAGGGTGTGGTTGATGACCAGCTTCAATGTCGCTCCATCGCCGCTCTTCCCCGCATAGACTGTTTTTTTCCCGATTTGATCGAGAACGGGCTTGATCCTTTCAAAGATGGCTCTTTTCCCACCCACCATGAAGACCATATTCCCCACCCGGGCCTGGGTCGATGACCCAGAAATGGGGACATCCATCCACTCGATCCCTTTCTTGGCCAGTCTTTCTCCCAGGGCCTTGCTCTCCCATGGGGGGGACGTACTGGTATCCACCACAATCTGACCCTTTTGAACACCCTCCATAACGCCTTCCTTCCCTTCAACCGCCTGGAGTACCGCATCCCAAGTTGGCAGGGATAACATAATGAGGTCTGCCCCTTGGGCTGCTTCTTTGGGAGAATTCACGGCCCTCAGACCCAGGGGAACTAAATTGGACATCTGTTTCTTGATGATGTCAAAACCCGTCACTTGGTATCCTGCCTTCATCAGCAAGGTGGCGATGGGGGTTCCCATCAACCCCAGGCCGATGACCGAAACTTTCTTTATTTCCATCACCTTTATTTCCCCCTTTATTGGTCTGATATTTTACGAGTGCTTAGTTGCAAAAATTGGCGTAAGATTTTATCTCTATTCGCGGGCCCCAAAAGATATGACGCCAATTCTTGCAACTTGGTGCTAGACTTTCAGATCCACTGGTTTTCCTGTGCGAGCTGAGTCTATGGCAGCTCGAATCAAAGCGAGGGCCGCCAGAGCTCTCCGTCCGTCGGTTTCTGGTTTTTTCCCTGTACGGATACAGTCAGCAAACTCGTCGATCTCTTCGAGGATAGGATCCCCTACCGATAAAGGGATCGTTTCGGGTTTGTCTTTGCTCTTGTCGAAGAGTTGCAGGAGGGTATATTTATCCACGACCGACCAGATCTGCAGGTATTCATCAAAGGGTACATTGGGCAGAGAGAGGGTGCAGAAGAGATGGGCATCGGTCCCATAGACATAGATCCAGTTCGCCCTGGGTGAAGCATAGGTCGAACCGAGATAGCCCAGAACGCCTGACTCAAATTGGAACGTCGTCATAGTCACATCCTCCACATCCGCGGGGGTGTAAAGTTTGCTGAAAAAGGCGAAAACTTTTTTAATAGGCCCAAAATAATATTGAAGGGTATCCGCGTGATGGACCCCCATGGTCATGAGCGCACCTCCAGGACATCCCGAATCGTCTCCGTACCAGCGCCATTTGTCAGGAGTCAATTCAAACCCTAACCTTGCAGAGAAATTGGATTCCACCATGACTGGCTTACCAATTGCACCTTTATCCATGAGGTCTTTCATCTTTCGGAATCCGGATAATCGGCGCATATCATGGCCAACTAAGAGGACCAGTCCTGCTTTCTGGCAGGCTTCAACCATTTTTTTCCCATCCGCTAATGTATTGGCAATGGGTTTGTCGACAAAGACATGCTTCCCGTTTTGAGCTGCTAACACGGCATGCTCGGCATGGATGGCGTTAGGGGTCGTGAGAAGGATTCCATCGACATCATCCCTTTTCAGGACATCCTCAAAGCTCTTCTCTTGATCACATCCATACTTTTTGCTGAAGGCCTCCCGTTTCTCGGGGTTCCTTGTGTAGCAAGTCACCATTTTTGCCCTCTTGCTTCTCTGGACGGCATTGGCGATCACACCCGACCAACTCCCGATCCCGATGAGACCCACTCCTACCCGATCTTTATTCCTCATGAATACCCCCTTTTCTTCTAGTGTTGCGTCTCAGAAATTTGTTGAATAAATTGGACGGGGAGCCAGGCGGAGGGCCGATGCGCGCCGCCAAAATCGGCCGGGAATCCCATTCGATATGACGGCCGGCTTTGTCTCCGCAAAGAGAAAGCGGGCGGCGTTGATAAGTAATCAAGAATCATTCAGAAAATCCATTTCTAACGAGGCTCCAGATTACCCCCCCCGCTCCAGCCCCAAGAGATCACCGCCTCATTTTGGCCAGCGCAGCGATCCTCCGCCTGGCTCCGCAGATGCCCTGGACTTATTCAGCCAAATTATGAAACACGACACTAAGGAGACTTTCCGGATTGATCAAAGATGGGAAGTTTTTTAATAGCCATTTTACCCTTTGGTTTTTGGGGGGTCAAATTATTTCCCTGTCCCACCGGAAATCGATATTTTCTTCTTTCCCACCCATTCCAACCGGACAAATTTCTCTGTTTCTGTTAAAAAATCTTGCTTTTTATTCGGAATCCCCCAATTGCTGGTTCGAATCATGAGCGGCGAAAGGATGATGGTGACCAACATCAACGCCAAAAAAGGAGCCTTCGGGCCTCTCCATTTTTTCGCTTAAATTGCTGATTTCCGTTTGAAATGTTGCCTTCAGAAAGAAGATTCCAAAATCACGATTACAGGAAGAAGTTAATACCTCGTTTTACAATGCCTCTGATTTTTCCCAGGATCAAAAATGATTCTCAAGTCATGTCTTGCACTACATTGAAATCTTTCATCTTTCATTTCCTTTTGTCCGCTTTAAGAAATCCACTATTACTTGCTATTAAACGATCTTAGATCTAAAAGCGTATTTTTTATCGAGAAACCTTAACAGTCTTTCTAAGTAGAGGAAGGAGGTGGGGCAAAACAATAACGGCGATTCCGGCTGAGAGGAGAACAGCGGTGATGGGACGATAGAAGATGGAGGCGATATCTCCCCGGCACATAAAGAGGGACTGCCGGAGAGTCTTTTCCAGCATCGGCCCCAAAACCAGACCGAGGATTACCGGGGCTAGGTCGAATTTCAGCTTCCTTAAAATATAACCCACGACTCCCATGCCGATGAGAATATAAATATCAAGAATGCTGTTATTCACGCTGTAAGTTCCCACCAAGCACAGAAGCAGGATCAAGCCCATGAGAAGATGCTGGGGCAGCCTGAGGATGCTGGCGAAAATCCCTACCAGCGGTAGATTCAGGATAAGAAGCACCACATTTCCGATATACATACTGGCTACTACTCCCCAAAAAATCTCCGGCTTTTGGGTCATAAGGAGAGGGCCAGGCTGGACTCCATGGATGATCAGGGCTCCCAGAAGCATGGCTGTTGCAGGGGCAAAAGGAATCCCCAGGGCTAAAAGTGGCACCATGGCGCCAGCAGTAGCGCTATTGTTGGCCGCCTCTGGACCGGCCACCCCTTCAATAGCCCCTTGGCCAAACTCCTCTGGGTGTTTGGAAATCTTCTTCTCCAGGGTATAAGCAGCGAAGGTAGAAATAATTGCCGCTGGCCCGGGAATCAACCCGATAAGAAACCCCACTCCCCCTCCCCGCAGCATCGGGAGAAAAGCCTTTTTCCATTCCGCGACAGTCGGGAAAAGTTCACGGAACTTGACCTTGATCATTTGTGGTATGCCGGTAATCCGCTCACTGATTATCAACACTTCACCAATTCCGTAAAGTCCCATGGCTACGGGCACGAGCTCGACACCTTGCGCAAGCTGGAGCTGTCCCAGGGTGAAGCGGGGCAGACCTGAGATCGGCTCCATCCCCACCGTTCCCAGAAGCAAGCCGAACCCGACCATGAGAAAGGATTTGAGGGCCGAACCTCTACCGAGCTGCGACAAAAAAATCAAACCCACAAGGGTTAAGGAAAAATATTCTGGCGGACCGAACCTCAAAGCCGCCTCTGCCAGTGGGGGAGCAAAAAGCATGAGGGCGACAACTCCCAAAGTACCAGCGACGAATGAGCCCACGGCAGAAACAGCCAGAGCAGCTCCACCTCGCCCCTTTCGGGCCATCTGATAACCATCAATTGCTGTCACAACCGAGGCTGCCTCCCCGGGAACATTGACCAGGATGCTGGTGGTGGAGCCCCCATACATGGACCCGTAATAAATCCCGGCCAGCATGATGAGGGCTGTGGTCGGCCCGAGGGCAAAGGTGGAGGGAATCAGCAGAGCCATGGCACCGATGGGCCCGATGCCGGGCAGTATACCTACCAGCGTCCCAATCAGTACGCCCAAAAAGCAGGCCAAGAGATTGGGGCCGCTGAACGCCACTCCAAAACCATATGCCAGCCCCTGGATGGAATCCATGTCAAGAGAAAAGGATGCCCCGGGGAAGTGGGGCGTCCAGGATAAAGGCGAAAAGGTAATAGGAAATCGCCATAGACAGAATGGAGATCAGGACGGTCTTCTTCCAGTTGCGCATCCCCAAAAATCGCAGGACGGCTATCATCAGAACGGCGCTACAAATACCATATCCCAGGGGTTTGAGAAAAACCGCAAAGAAGATAAGAGCCAGGGCCACGGCCACCACGCGATGGAGGTCTTCTCCCTTGGGAAAAGCTTCTTCTCCCTTCTGGCCCATTTCTTTGGTTTTAAGCGATTGAGCGAGTAATGGAAGACTCAGGCAGATCAGAGCAATCCCCACCAAAAGGGGGTAAAATCCTGCCCCCGGGTGGGCCATCGTGCCCATTGGAAGGAAAAAGCTTCCGACCAGGTAGGCTCCTCCCAGGACGAGAAAACAGAGAGAAACGACAGCTAAGGCTCCTATGGCCACGTCAATCTCTTCCAGCCCAGGGAGTTCAAAGCGCTCAGCCTTTGCCGATGATCTTGCCTCAGACGCTTTTCGGGCTACAATATTTACACAAAACTTATTATCGATAGAAGGATTTACTTGTCAAGCGGATTCAGATTCATTAAAAATATAAACACACGACTCCATCTTGCCTCCATGGGTGAGCCAGGAATAATCTGCGAAGGAGGGTTTAATCATGAATCAGGGAAAGAGGAAAGCAATCATTGCGGCCCTTTCATGGAATCAGGATCAAGTAAAGCTGATAGAAAATATTGGAGTAACCGTCAAGGTCATTCCCGACCGAGTGGACGCCCTATTCCATGAAGAAGTAAGGAATGCTGAAGCACTCATCGTAGGCTTACCTCCGATCAGCCGTCAAACGATGGAAAATGCCCCCAACCTGATGATCATTGCTTGCCAAGGCGTGGGCTTCAGTCATGTGGATCTGGAGGCGGCCAACCAGATGGGAATTCTGGTGACCAATACTCCGGGCGTCAATTCCGATACGATGGCCGAGTATACGCTTGGTCTTATTCTGGCCATCGTTCGCCGGATCCCCCACGGATGGGTGGAGATGGTAAAAGGCGGATGGGACAGATCCAAATACGTCGGAACGGAGCTTAGGGGAAAAACATTGTCGATCCTCGGCTTTGGGCAGATCGGAAGAAGGGTGAGTAAGATGGGGGCTGCTCTGGGCATGAAAGTTTTGGCCTGGAGCCGGACGATCTCTGAAAAGGATTTCATGGATGCCGGAGCGCAGCCCGTTTCCAAAGATCAAGCCATCTCCCAGGCGGACATCCTGAGTCTGCACTTGACGCTCAACAAGGAGACTCAGAACATTATCGGCAGCCCTGAGCTGGCCATGATGAAGCCCACCGCCTTCCTGATCAACACGGCCAGGGGAGGCTTAGTAGATCAAGAAGCCTTGCTCAAGGCCCTGGACAACGGTGTGCTCGCCGGCGCGGCGATCGATGTTTTTGAACAAGAACCTCCCACCGATCGCCGTCTGATCGAACATCCCAGGGTTTTAGCCACTCCTCATTTGGGCGCGCTAACCGAAGAGGCGAGATACCGGATGTGTATCGCAGCTGCCGAACAGGTCGTCCACGCCCTGAGAGGGGAGAAACCACCCTATACTGTCAACAACCC
>JACRCA010000363.1 GCA_016234425.1 Deltaproteobacteria bacterium
ACGAAGCAGAGCTCGGATCGATCCGGGATCGCTTTGGCTTGAATGAGCCGCTGCCGGTCCAATATTATATTTTCATCAAAAAAGCACTACAGGCCGACTTTGGTGAGTCGATCTATTACGGTCTGCCAGTTTCGGAGATCATGTGGCAACGGCTGCCAGCTTCGCTGATGCTCGTGGGAACAGCCAAACTCATATCTTTGAGTTTTGGAGTATTCGCCGGTGTATTAGCTGCTAGGAGGCGCGGCAGTTTTACCAATAATTTTTTGCGATGGTTTTCGTTTCTTGGTTTGTCCATGCCCAACTTTTGGATTGCCATGCTGTTCATTCTTATTTTTTCTGTGAAATTAAAGGTTCTACCCACCGGGGGATATGGAACATTCTGGCATCTCCTGATGCCGGCCTTTTCCTTGGGCTGGTATTTTAGTGCCGGATATACCCGCTTAACAGAGTCGTCTTTGCTGCAAGTTTTGAATAGCGAGTATATTAAACTCTGTCGGGTGAAGGGACTTACCGAATTATCGGTCGTGGGCAAGCACGCCCTGAAAAACGCGGTTATTCCTGTGGTTACCTTGGCCGGGATGAATATCGTGCTAATGATTTCGGGCGCTGTCGCCGTGGAGATGGTTTTTGCCTGGCCGGGGTTGGGACTCCTCATGTACCATGGAGCCATCTACCGCGATTTTAATGTGGTGCAGGCTGTCATCCTGTTTATATCTGTCATGATGGTGTTTGTTAACTTAGCGGTGGATATTCTCTATGCCTACCTGGATCCGCGCATCCGCTACGATTGAAAAAAGCAATTTAATTGAATAGAAAATTATTTTTTGGACGCGGATGAACGCAGATTTTCAGGATTTAAAATATATTAGGAAACATTCTATAAAAAGCTCTTTAATCGTTTTACCAAGTCTTAGCTCTTGGCCAGTTAATTAAAATTCCTTAATCGGCTTTTATCTGCGCTAATCGGCGTCCAATTAAATTAAAAATAAAGAAGAAAGATTATGGATTCAGAAATTTGGAAATGGATAAAGGAAATATGGAGAAGGGTTCCAAAGGTCGCGGTGATCATTCTCCTCCTGCTCATCGTTACGGGGATTTGCGCCGACTTTCTGGCGCTACATGACCCGGAGATTGGCGATCCCCGGCAGCGGTTGTTGCCGCCCGCCTGGGAAACAGGAGGAAAATGGACATATCCTTTGGGTACAGATACCATGGGGCGGGATGTACTCAGCAGGCTGATTTACGGATCAAGGGTTTCTCTGCTGGTGTCTTTTTCCGCCGTTATTATTGCCGGCTGCATTGGAACATTTTTGGGAGTGACGGCTGGATTTTTTGGGGGCTGGGTGGACCAAGTCATTATGCGCTTTACCGATGCCTGGCTGAGTATTCCTACGGTAATGTTCGGAGTCCTCATGGCCGTCATCTTGGGCCCCGGGGTTTGGAATATCGTCATCATCCTGGGTGGCACATTTTGGTCGAGATATGCCCGAGTGGTTCGGGGGGAGACCCTGAGCATGAAGACCCGGGATTTCGTCCATCTGGCCAAAATTGCCGGATGTGGGAAAACCCGCATCATCTGGAAGCATATCCTGCCCAATGTATTTAATAGCGTGATTACGCTCTCTTCCTTACAAATCGGAATTGTCATTGTCGTGGAAGCCTCTCTCACCTTCCTCGGCGTAGGCGTTCCACCGCCCAAGCCAGCCTGGGGACTGATGCTTTCCGAGGGGAGAGGAGGATTACTGGCCGGCTATTGGTGGTTAGTCATTTTTCCTGGGGTGGCCATAGCCCTGCTGGTGATGTCCTTTAATGTTATTGGAGATTGGCTCCGCCGTTATCTAGATCCTTTTTATCGAAATATAGAGTGAGGGCCATGGGAAAGAAAACCCTACTACAAGTCGTCGGGTTGACCACTTATTTCTTCGCCTTTGCGCGCACCAGAATTGTAAAAGCGGTTGACAATGTATCGTTCGAGGTCAATATTGGGGATCGCCTGGCTTTGATTGGCGAGTCGGGTTGCGGGAAAAGTACCGTGGCCGCCTCCATTCTACGTGTTCTACCCCCTTCCGGCGAAACTGTGAGCGGGAAAATCCTTTTTGAAGGAGAAGACCTCTTACCAAAGAGCAACAAGGAGATGACCCAGGTTAGGGGTAGGAAGATCGCCATGATCCTGCAAGACCCCATGATGTCCTTGGATCCGGTATTTACAATCGGGGAACAGATCGGGGAAACCTTAGAGCAGCACACCAGCCTGCGCGGGGACTCTCTGATCCAACGGATCAAGGAACTCTTACTGGCTGTGCAGATCCCGGAACCTGAGCGGAGGATTAAACAGTGGCCGCATGAAATGAGTGGCGGGATGCGCCAGAGAATTGTCGGATCGATTGCCATTAGCTGTGAGCCGAAATTGCTCATTTGCGACGAGGCGACGACGAATTTGGACGTAACCATTCAACTACAATATTTGAACTTACTCAAAGATCTGCAGAAAAATACGGGCGTAACGTTGGTTTTCATTACGCACAATCTCGGGATTGTAGCGGAGCTGTGCGAATATGTAATCGTCATGTATGCGGGCAAGATCGTGGAGCGCGCGCCGGTGATGGATGTTTTTGATTCTCCCGCCCATCCCTATACGAAGGCTCTTTTGGATGCGGCTTTTGGGTTACAGGACCTAAGGAAACGCAGGCCCATTCCTGGTGAGCCACCTAATTTGGCTAATTTGCCTCCGGGATGCAGCTTTAACCCGCGTTGTATGGACGCAGATGATCGTTGCCGAAAGGAAGAACCGCCAGAAGTGACCTTGGCGCCTGCCCGGAGCGCCAAATGCTGGTATCCTGTAAAGGCCTGAGCAGAGAGGTGCCACAGTGCGGCGTATCCGCAACCAAAAGAAACAAAAGCCTACTAATACAAACGCAGGAAGTATTTTGACATTAGGCTCCCTCTCCCTTGATGGGAGAGGGGTGGGGTGAGGGTGAGTAAAGCCTTCGCTACTCTAATCCCCCTCACCCTGGCCCTCTCCCGCGAGGGGAGAGGGAAACGAATTTAAGTCAAAGCATTTAATGCGTTCGTATTAGTAGCCTGTAGCTTAGGGTATTTCGGTCATTCCCGCGAAACTTGTCCCCGCAGGTAGTAAGCGGGGAGCGGGAATCCAGAAGTTTTGATAAAATTTCCAGATTTTGAACGTCCGTAGTCAGTTGTCCCTCTTTCTGTTTTCGGGATGGTTCAATAAAAAAGGATGAATGTAAGAATACCCGATGGAAAAGAAAGAGTTCGATTATTTACTGCAGATCAGGAATCTAAAGAGGCATTTCCCGGTTAAGGCCGGGATCATCCTCGATCATGTGATCGGGTGGGTCAAAGCCCTGGACGGTGTTGACCTTACCATCAAGCCTAGGCAAGTTGTTGGGCTGGTGGGAGAGTCCGGAAGTGGGAAGACCACCCTGGCCAAAGTCTTGCTCCTTTTGGAGAAGCCTACGAATGGGGAGGTGCTCTTCAAGGGGAAAGACATACACTCCCTGGATGATTTGGAGTTAAAAGCCTACCGTCGCACCATTCAAGCGGTCTTTCAGGATCCTTTTGCCTCACTCAACCCACGCATGAACGTGGGGCAGATTGTCGGCGAACCCCTGGATGTACACGGCGTGGCCA
>JACRCA010000357.1 GCA_016234425.1 Deltaproteobacteria bacterium
CCGGTTCAATACCTCTCTGTGCAGGGTTCGCCAGCGTTCCAATGGAGCATGATATTCAGGCACAGCCGTGCCCCGAGGCACGACCACTGCCAGGGGACCTTCCCCTTTCAACTCCGGCTTTTGCACTTGCTGGCAGCCAATGAGGCCAAGCATTACGATAAAAAGGGTCATCAGGGAATTGATCACACGCATCGCGCATTCAGATTGGAATGATGGAATGATGGAAACATGGGCTCGGAGGCTTAGCATCTTCATCCCCTATTCCAACATTATTCCAGCATTCCAATTTTCCATTATTCCGGCGTTTTTCCCTTATCTCAGCACCAGCGCCCTTCCCAACAGATCATGCACCCCCCCCACTTCACAATCTACCCGATGGTGCTTCATGACCTCTGGCAGGTTCGCCTTGCAGATGGCGCAAATTGTGGCCAAGTAATTCGCTCCAGTGGCCCGGCAGGCCTCTGCCCGGGGTTGCCCGCCCGCCAGGCGAATTTCCATAATTTCGTCCGCCAGAAGTCCCCCTCCAGCTCCACAGCAGAAAGTTTTCTCCCGGATGGTGTCTGGGTGCATTTCCACAAAATGGTTGCACGTGGCCTTGAGGATGTTCCGGGGAGGTTCAAAATACCCTGTTGCCCGGGCCACGTTGCAAGGATCGTGGTAAGTGACGCGCAAATGATCATTTGCCGTCTTGTCGATCTTGAATGCTCCTTTAGAAATCAGCTCCCATGTCAGGTCGCAGATGTGCAATGGGTAAGGAATCTCCAAAAAATCCAGTGACCCGCTCAGGGTGGAGGTGAAGGCCAGACCGGCCCTCCAGGCGTGCCCTCACTCCCCCCAATATATCTTTTTCACTTTAAGCTGACGGGCGGCTTCAATAATCCGGTTATTCGCTTTTTTCAGGTTGGCATAATTCAGGAAGAGTCCGAAATTCCCCCCTTCGTTACAATAGGTGCTGGTCGTCCAGGATATGCCGGCAGCATGAAACATCTTAGCATAGCCGATCATGGTGTCGGTGTTCACGAAGTTGTCCGCAGAGGGTGGAATGAGAAGAACCTCTGCCCCAACAGCATCCACCGGAAACTTGATATCCAAACCCTCAGTGTCTTTAAGGTCCTGCTCCAGGAAGGCGCAGTTATCCTTCCAGGCTGCCGGCCATATGCCCAGATTGTTGCCAGTATCGTAAACCTTGGCCACCACCTCGGTAACATACTTCGTGGCCACTCCGACCGCTGCCATGATCTCCCGCGCTGCCATGGTAATCTCTGCTGTGTCAATTCCATAAGGACAGAAGACCGAGCAACGGCGGCATTCGCTGCACTGATAAAAATAAATGATCCATTCCTGAAGGACTGTTTCGTTCAGTTCTTCAGCTTCATTGGCCCTTCCCCATATCTTCCCCCCCAGTGTGAAGTATCGTTTATACACTTTCCGGAAAAGGTCGGCCCGGGCCACAGGCATATTTTTAGGATCGCCCGTTCCCAGGAAAAACTGGCATTTGTCGGCGCAGGCTTCGCACTTCACGCAGATGTCCAGGAAGAGACGAACCGAGCGGTATTTCTCCAGCACCTCGGCCATCTTCTCCAACATGGCCTCTTTCCAGTTCTCCTTGCGTTCCTTGGGCAGATCGATTTTGGCCATGTCCTTATCCTTGGCCTTGTGACAGACCTGATGTCTGGAAGCTCCAATTTTAATTCCTGGGATGGGAACTGGCCCTCTCATCCTTTTTCGCTCCCTTTGACCTCTTCGAGGGCCTGACTATATTTTTCCGGAGGAGAAAGGTTTAGGGGATTGTAAGAAACGGGGAAATCCCATGGGTTGATGAACCGCTCCTGAAAATTCGCCCGCTGGTTGCGTGTGGGGCTGAGGAAAAAGCCGCCGGAATGCATAAGTTTACCGAAGGGGAAGTAGACTAACAAAGCCATCACCAGCAGGAAATGCAGGACAAAAAGCCAATGAGCATCTGGAACCTGGGGCTGAAAGTGTATCAGGCCTATGACCAGGGCTTTGACGTCAACGACGTAAGTCCTGAAGAAAACCTCCAGGAGAATTCCGCTAACCGTAATGGAGAGAAGGAGAAGAAGAGCAAAATAATCTCCCAGGATGGAGATATAAAGAGCCCGGTCGATGAGCAGGCGGCGGGCGAGCAAAAAAGCCAGGGGCAAAGGGATGAGATAGCCAGCGTACAGGCCCAAAGTTTGAATTCCCCGCACCCATTCAGGAACCGGATAGAGGAAAAACCTAAGGTGCCTCAGCACCACCAGCCATAGGAAGATGTGCAGCAGAAATCCACCTGCCCAAAGCAGCTTGTCGGCCTTAAACAGGTTGGGAAACCATAGAGCATCCCCGACTAGTCGCCAGGCCACACCCAGGCGAGTCCTGGGGGCAGGGGTGGTAACGATCCGTAAGGGTATGGGGGTCTTGGCCCATCGCCAAAAGCGGTACAGGATGCCCCCAAGGAATATGCCGACACTGATGTATGGAAGAAAGATAAAGAGGAATTGAGCTCCCATTTTTTCTTAAGTCTTAAATTCAATGGACGAAATTCGAAATAAGCACGACCCGCGCCAGAGAGCAATAGTAATTCCCTCTCCCTTGATGGGAGAGGGCCAGGGTGAGGGTGAAGAATTGAGAAATTTCAGTCCATTACTCAACCCCCTCCCCTTTATCCCCCCTCCCGCCAGGGGAGGGGAAAATTTGCATTTTAGTTTAAACCGGAATTCCCAGACGCTTGTAGATCTCCGACAGTTTTTTCTCTGCCTGGGCTTTCACTTCAAAATAAAGATGGTTGCCATGAGAATCCATGGCCACTGTCAGGGGACCGAAATCCTTGACTTTGAACTGGTAGAGGGCTTCGGGATGAATGTCTTCCCAGTAGACTTTCTCCACCTCTACGATCTGATTCGTCTCTAAGGCAGCTGCCCCGCCAACGATGGCCAAGTAGCAGCCTCCGAATTTTTTCATGGCCTCCAAACTGGCCTGGTATTGTCCTCCCTTGCCGATGATGGCCCGCACCCCGTATTTTTCCATCAGGCCCGGTGTAAAGCGGTCCATGCGCCCGCTGGTGGTGGTTCCCACACAAATCTTTTCCCAGTGGTCCCCAACCTTTTTCAGGCTCGGAGCCGTATGCAAGCAGGCGGCTCCTTTAAGGGAGACCGGAGGGTCCATCTTATGGTCAAAGATGCGAATCTGCGTGAGATCCCGAATTCCAAAGACTGTTCCGTTGAGGATCACAGTATCGCGCACGTAAAGCTTGCGGATGACCTCTTCAGACAAGGGAGTCGTTAAGGTATATGTGGCCATCTATTCCTCCAGGTGAAAAACAGTGTTGAGTGTTGAGTAGAAATTTTGCAATTTGCATTACCTGTTGCGCCGTTTCTCCCTTTCCCCGTTTCCGCCCTTTCCCCTTGCTCTTATTAGAACCCATACTCCACCCTTCCGTCGGGAAAAATCTTCGCCCTGGCCCTTCTGGCCGGCCAGCACTGGGTATTTACAGCTACTGGATTCTGGGTGATGTGGGTGTAAGCCCATTCGATGTGCACGGCTAAGGTGGACACAGATCCTCCCAGCCCCATAGGACCCAGGCCCAGGGAGTTGATGGCTTCATACAGTTCATCTTCCATCCTGGCAAATAGAGGATCGTGGTTAGGCGAACCCACTGGCCGGGCAATGGCTTCCTTGGCCAGTTTGCTTACCAGGTCGGCAGTTCCCCCGATCCCTACTCCAATGACCCCAGGAGGGCAGGGATTGGAGCCGGATTGCAAAACGGTATCGATAACGAATTTCTTCAAGGCCGCCACCCCATCAGCCGGGATGAACATCTTCATGGCGCTCATATTCTCAGAGCCTGACCCTTTGGGGATCATGAGGATGTCCAGAAAGTCGTTTTCCGGGACGAAGTCCCAGTAGATGATGGGCAACCCTTCCCCTACGCTGGTCTGGGGGTTGACCCGGGTAACTGGGTGGGTGGAGCTTCCGCGGAAAGGATGCTCCAGTGTAGCCCTTTTGGCTCCTTCCTTCAGGGCTACGGCCACCCGTGCACCGTCAACAGGGAACTTGCTGCCGATCTTGGCCAGGTAAATGGGGAGCCCGGTATCCTGGCAGATGAGCACATTTTGCTGGTCGGCCACCTCCACATTGCGCAGGATAGTCTTGAAGATCTCTCTGCCCGTGGGGGACGACTCTCGCTCATAAGCTTTCTTCAAAGCCTCGCGTACATCTGGCGGGAGAATTTTTAGAGCTCGGATGTAAAGCTCTTTGGCTGTATCTTCGACGAGCTTATAGCTAAACTGTGGCATTGCTTTTCCTCCTTCCCGTTGGGTGATCATTTCCCCCGTTGCTCAAGAAAAAATTAATGTTGGCCATCACCCCATCCCGCACATTGCGGATGTGCTGCCTCATCCTTTGCTCGGATTCTTCCGGGTCTCTTTTTTCGAGGGCTGCAAGAATCTGTCGATGTTCGGCCAGCGAGGCTTTCATGCGTCCGGATAAGCCAATAGTGGTCAACCGAAACATGCGGATGTGGTCGTGCAGGGTAGAGATTAAGTTGATCAGCCGCCGGGCCTCGGAAATCGCCACGATGGTTTGGTGAAACTTAAAATCTTCCCGGGCATACCGACGAGTGTCTTCCTCGCTGAAAGGCTCCTCGAACCCCTGGACACATGAATTGAGCTTGGCCTGGTGTCGCTCGTTCATCTTCGCTGCGGCGAGGTAGGCGGCCAAGCCTTCCAGGTTTTCCCGGATCAAGAAAAGCTCATAGACATCTTTTTCGGAAAACTGGACAACGAAAGCACCACGCTGTGGGAATATTTCTACCAGCCCTTCTTTTTCCAGCCGGTTGATGGCCTCGCGTACAGGAGTCCGGCTGATACCCAATGTTTTGGCTAACTCGCCTTCATTCAGCTTCCCTCCAGGAGGAATCTGGCGCTTTAAGATGATCCGTTTCATCTCCTGGTAGGCCTGGTTTCCTAAAGAGAGTGTAATATGCCTGATTTTTGCCATAGAATTCTTAAAAACCAAGAAAATAGGGAATTGTATAATTTATACATTATGCAGCTAATCATGTCAAGAAGTTTTTAAAAGACCGTTTTGAAACTATTGGCGAAAAGGTTTCTTGTTGATTAATTTATGGGAGAATTTAAACTCAGGAGGGCTGGGAGGTCAGTCGAAAGGAGGAAAGCCCTGACCTCCCAGGAGGTTGGGGTGATCAACATCTTACGACCCTCCTTTGGTTCTATCGTCCAGTTTAATATAAATTTGAATAGAATTATGGTAGGTCCTTTCGCCCCATCCCGGAGACCGAGGTTTACACCGAAAGGGTAAGTAAATTTGTTCCTCAATCCCAAGCGATGCCCAAGATGCTTTTTTTGCCCTGTACAATATGATAATAAATAGACACAGCCTTCAATCTTCTCAGGAATTTATAGATTCCTTCGCTTCGTTCGAAAGAATGAGGAAGAAAAAACGGGGAGATGAGTTTTGCAGTTTAACCTCCTGGTGATCCTAGGACCCACAGCTTCAGGTAAGACAAGAGTTGGAGTGCAGGTCGCCCGTGCTCTTGATGGAGAGATTATTTCGGCTGATTCCAGGCAGGTTTACCGGGGAATGGACATCGGCACGGGCAAGGACCTCGAGGAATACGGTTCTGTTCCCTACCATCTTATAGACTTCGTCAATCCAGGTTATGAATTCAATCTTTTTGAATTCCAGCGTCGCTTTATAGAGGCCTTTAATGTGATCCAAGCGAGGGGCAGGCTTCCCATTCTGGTTGGAGGGACGGGAATGTACCTCGATGCCGTCCTCAGGGGATACGAACTTTTGGAGGTACCTGAAAATCCAAGGCTGAGAAAGGAGCTGGCCACCCTTCCCCTCGACACTCTCGCTGAGCGGCTTAAAAGAGTCAGTCCCAGGCTGCACAACACCACGGATCTTCTTGACCGCGAACGCCTGACCAGGGCCATCGAAATCGCTGAATTCAGCGGAGAAAGAGGCCAGCATACGCCCCCTCTTCCAGACCTCAAGCCCGTCGTTTTCGGGATAAAGTGGAAGAGGAATTTCTTACGCCAGAGGATTACGCAGCGCTTGAAGGATCGTTTGAACCGGGGACTAATCGAAGAGGTGGAGCGCCTTTACAGGGCTGGGGTTTCTTTTGAAACCCTCGAATTTTACGGACTGGAATATCGTTTTGTGGCCAAGTATCTTAGGGGTGAACTGAACAAAAACGATATGTTCCAAAAACTCAACAGCGCCATCCACCAGTTTGCCAAGAAGCAGGAGACCTGGTTTCGCCGCATGGAACGTGAAGGTATAGTGATCAATTGGGTCGATGGGAGCCGTGATCCAGCGGCGATAATTCTGGAGAAATTAAGAGGAATGTTCGAGAAGTCCTGAAAGGTCATTGCGAGCGAAGCGAAGCAATCTCAGGAGATTGCTTCGTCATCCCGCCATCGCGGGATTCCTCGCAATGACAACTTTGCTATAATCGTCCTAAACCGTATGATTCCCGCTCATGTCAGAAAATACCTCGAATCCCGAGCAATAAGTGGACCCTGGAAGATCGCGGGAATCACGGGGGGATCTTTTGACAGCGCGGTAGTCATCCCGGCACTGGCAGAGGGGGACAATCTGTTTGCCACCCTTCAGTCCGTTGCGCAAAACCCCGCAGACATCTTGTCCCGTTTTTTGATCCTTGTAGTCGTAAACAATCGGTCGGATGCCCCGCTCCGCGATAGAATAGATAATGAGCATACCCTTAAGCGTCTGGCCGCAGGAGATCCTTCTCTAAATTGCCTTCAACTGGCCTGGGTCGATGCCTCCACGACAGGACTTGAATTACCCGCCAAAAAAGGAGGAGTGGGGTTGAGCCGGAAAATTGGCTTCGACCTGGTTCTTACCCGACTCAACTATGGTTCGGCTTCCCCTCCGCTCATCTCCCTGGATGCTGACACTCTCGTCCGCTCTGATTACCTGCCGGCCCTAACTCGGCATTTCCTTGGAGCAAAAGCGCAAGGGGCTGTGATCCCTTTCTGCCACCAGCCTGGATCCACGCCAGAACAGGACAGGGCCATCCGTCGTTACGAACTTTTCTTGCGAGCTTATGTGCTAGGATTGTCTCGCGCTGGTTCTCCTTATGCCTTCCATACCGTGGGGAGTGCCATGGCCTGTACTGCGGAAGCCTATGTGCGCATGGGAGGAATGAACACTCATATCGCTGGTGAGGACTTCTATTTTCTGCAGCATCTCGCCAGGACTGCCGGAATTGCTCAGGTCAAAGGAACAGTGGTCTATCCATCGGCCAGATCCTCGAACCGCGTCCCTTTTGGCACTGGCCGCAGCATCTCCAGGTTAATAGCTAAGGAAGAAAGGGCAGTCCTTTTTTACCAAACCGCATGCTTTCAAATCCTGGAAGATTGGCTGGTCCTCGTTTCTGAAAATTTAGAATCAGAGGCTGAGGAAATCCGGGCAAGTGCCAAAAAGATCTCTGTGCATCTGGCAGTCTTCCTGGATAACATCAAGTTCATAATGATGTGGGGCAAATTGAGAAAAAACTTCCCCGACCGCTCGACCCTGATGTCGGGATTTCATGGATGGTTCGATGGTCTAAAAACCATGAAGCTCATCCACTACCTCTCCGCAGGCCCTTTCCCCCGGGGCGAGCCTGAAAGGGCGGTGCCTGGACTCTTGCAATGGGCCGGGTTGGAGCCTGTTGAGGAGAGCGACCAGCAGCTTGCTCTGCTCAGGAAGATTCAGATCGGAGAGGCGTATTGATAAATCCCCCCAACCCCCCTTTGCTTAAAGGGGGGCAAGGGGGGAATTTTCCAGCCGGACTGGGATTCACGGGTGGCGCAGCCGCGATGACCAATTAGTTTGAATCCACTTTGATGGTAGCGCCTGCGAGGGGAATTTCGATATGAACCTCATAGAAGGATTCGCTTGCCGTCTTCTGCTCCTTCGATGTCGAGCCCCTGAAGCCTCTGTAACATATCCTCGCTCATGTGGATCAGGATGATACGGTGACACTCGATTTGACTGCGATGGTCCGCCATGGTTTTGTAGTCGAGGTGGTACTTAATCTTCTTTTCGAAGAAATACGCCTCACAAATGAAAAGGTCAGCACCCCGACCGACTTCTAATAATTCATCCGTCCACTCCGTATCCCCGGAATAGCCAATTATCTTCCCGTCACATTCGATCCGCAAGGCATACGGTTGGTTTCCGCTCGGATGGATGACGCAATGCGGAGTCACAGTGAGCGATCCGATAGTGGTCTTATTCTTATCATTGAGCTCTATAAATTCAATGGCAAACTTTTGCTGAACCCGGGAAGAGCCCGGGAATAATACCTCCATGGCGTCGTAGACTCGCGACTCTAAACCCGGTGGGCCTGCCACGATCAGCGATTGCGTTCTGCGGCGGAACTGGGCATCCAGGATAAAAAAAGGAATGCCGCCGAAATGATCCCCGTGAAGGTGGGAAAGGAGGATGATATCTATTTTAGAGGGATCTACCCCAAAACGCTTCATGGCGATGAGCGATGAAGCGCCGCAATCTATGAGGAAGCGGGTTGTCTCAGAAGATGCATAAATACAGGTCTGAAACCGTCCCCCGCTCCCGAACGCATCTCCAGACCCCAGAAACTGAACTTCCACCTTACCCATGCCCATACCCTACCGGTCCGAACCGACTGTCTTAACCGTTACTCGGCCATCTGCCAATTTAATTAATAACATATCTCTCGCTTTGCTCGCATGGCCCGGCCACGGGTCACTTCATGCCGCTCTAAATCAACAATCATTCGAAAGTCTTGCAAGACATGGGTGCCCACAAGTGGCTCGCACCCGGGTGGACCTATGACCACGTTGCCCGCCACAATCTCCCCGTTGTAAGCAAATAAACATAATCCATAGGGGCGCTCTGTGATGCTGCCATCTGCCAATTCCAGGGGAACAGTTCCCGCAGGCTCTATTCCAACAGCTTCGGCTATCTCTGTCGATACCCAAGCCCTGGTAGCCCCCGTATCTACCAGAAACGAAACCTCTTGCTGGCGTCCTGGGTCCTTGATGTTTGATATGGTAAGCTTCAGATAAATATCGCTCATGACTCACTCCTTTTTGCTTAATCAAGTAATTTCGCGAAACCGAGCTCCAGGTTTTCAAAGTGCCCTGAACAGCAACTTTAGGCATTTGCCTCGAATCCAGCAGTTAGAGTCTGATCCGCGAAGGCCTGTAGTGCTCATTGGTTTGGGTTTTTTTCGAAACCCCCGAAGCATAGCAGAGGCTGAGATAGGGAGCGAAGTTGATAAGCAATCCCCCCGTTTCCTCTCGTTGCAGACCTTCCTTTCAAAATTCAAGATTCAAGGCCTCAATCTCTTTTCGTCTTTTTGCGCCTGTTTGAACCGCAGAAAAAATCTCAAGAGACAATTGACAATTGAAGATGTGACCCCGAAAACACGAAGGGTTTTTTTATGCAGAATGCTTTTGTGCCGTTGTTTTCTGAAGTGCGTACCGGCCTTTGGATTTCTTCAGCTTGCCGTATTTTTCCGTAAGTTCCTTAAGGAAGACTTCACGATTTTCCACGTATTGCTTACTCAATTCAGCACGTGCTTTTCTTTGGAACTTTACGGCATCAAACGTCTTTTTCATTTACAACCTCCCTTGGACTTCTGACCTCCAGCATAGGATAGCCAGCCACAAGATTGACAGCATTAAAGGCATGAATACGGTTGAGATTGACTATCTGCTGAAAATTCCAGCTTACCAGCACATCCACCCGTTCCGCAGATGCGATTGCGATATGTTGGGCATCGACTATTGCTTCCTAGGCACCACGCCATTCTTTAGATAACGTAAAGCCAACTGTTCTGCTTCGTCTGAGAGGAAAACATCCTCGGTGCTTCCTTCAGGAAGAGACAAAAGAACGGCTTTTACATTTTTGGGCGCATCCTCCAACTCACGGCGGGTGAGATCAGAGATAACGCCTATTTTACTCCCTGCACGGAACTCATCGAAGAGCTTTAGAGACCAGATGGCAAACTCTTCATCAAAACAACCGCCAATGACAGAAGTATCAACATACACGCGTGGTTTCATGGTTGTATTATATCATGATTTGAGCATACATTTCAGATAGCGTTTTCAGGCTAAAAGAAGCGCCTCAGCATTTGGATATTAATCTTTTAGCCTCCTGTTAGCTCCCGGGCCAGGCAGATTCTTTTATAATAATCGCCCCTCTTTTTTCTCCATTCATCTAATCCAAAAATAGCTACTCTGCAATGCGTTCTATTAGTCTAATAATTAATTCCACGGAATCAGTAATGTCAGCTACTGCCATCTTCTCTTCTGAGGAGTGGTATCGCAGCATTGTTGGGCCAATAAGAATTGCAGGTACCTTCGACCCAGCATCATTGGCAACAGCAGTCAAAAATGTTTCATAAGGAGCCTTAAATATCTGTTTTCTTTTCTGTTTTAATTGGACAATAATATCCATAACCCGCTGAGGGGTACGATCAGGGTGCCATACAACAACGGGTCCACCTCCCAAAATTGGGTACCATATTGGAGCCGGGTCATCTATTACAATTACCAAATGGGCATCAATAATAGGATCAATCGTTAAAAATGTCGATGCATCTTGGCACTCCTCACGGGGCCTTGCGACAAAATAAAGGTTAGGCCTTTTCCCTGGGCTTAAATTTGCATAATGGCGAGCAAGGCCAAGGATAATTGCAACTCCAACTCGATTGTCCAAGGGAGATCCAAGAACCAATTCACCAATAGCAGGGTCTTGAACACGCCGCACACTACACTGATTAATAGCAATCACAGAACGATTTTTAGACAGTGCATTTCGACAAAATACAGCTTGCTCGTTAGTCAATTGCACCCCGACACGCTGATGTTGCATATCTAATACCTTCCAGCTATATACTGGAAGACTGGCTTTTAACTCCGGGATATTAATGGTTAAAATAGCTTCGCCATTCGGATTACGAACAATTGGAGCGCTTCTCAATTCCTCGTAATCTATAAATTTTGTTAATTCATTCTGATCTAGACCCCACGCATAGACCCCATCAAAAGTAGCAACACCATTATCATCAACACTGACAAGCCAATAGTATGCCTCGTCCATGTGAGCAATAATTGCGATCCTACGACCTTTACCCGGTAGGTATCCTACCACCCAGGGTTCGTTCATGTTCACAGAAACGGCAACCCCAAAACTAGAAAGCATCTCAGCTATTTGTTTGGAAATATCACTTTCATACCGGCTCGGTGCAGGAGTACAATAAGCCTCTCTAATAGGTCTAAACCTGATGGAAGTTGCTCTGAATTATCAGATTTACAAGAAATGAAAGATATGCTGAATAATGAAATAATAAGAATTTTTTTTATAAACATGATAGAAGGGATATCTATATTTTTCGTAAATATTGAATTCTTTTCCATGCTGCAATGATTGGCTAACATTCCCCCTCCCAAACCGAAAAGGTATCATTGAAATATCAGCACCTGAATCTATATACATTGGCATTTCTATGGCAAAACTATCCCCTTCCAAGATTACTTCAGCAACTGGGCGAAGAACATTCCCTAAACCACTTTTTTCTTCTCTAAGCCTTTGACGAATCATAGTATCAGCATCCTTTCATCAGGCACCTTCGCCACAAACGGTATCTCATCTGGATATTCTTGCCGCACTCTATCAAGCATCTCCTCAATATTCTCACCTCTGGCCACCACCGTCCCATTTACAATAATCACATACTTATTCTGTAGACCAGTCTTATCAAGCTTCATGTACGCATCGA
The DNA here is from genome assembly GCA_016234425.1 of Deltaproteobacteria bacterium. Classification (GTDB taxonomy): domain Bacteria; phylum Desulfobacterota; class SM23-61; order SM23-61; family SM23-61; genus JACRCA01. The sequence continues at coordinate 11,807 of JACRCA010000357.1, forward strand.
AGTTCTTGGACATCGCTTTACCTCCTCTACATTAAGATATTGGTATTTCTCTTTTTAATACCCACGGCAGAATTGCATATAACTTGTTCATATCTGAATCGGTTCAGATATACTTCTAATTTTGAAGGGATAAACGAACTGGTTCGCATATACTTCCCTATAGATAAGATTAAACCCTCATAGCCCTCGACCTCCTTCTTGGCCCAGCGGGTCATCAAGAGTATCCGTCATCCCTGATAAATTTTTTGCCGGAAAAATGCGCATTTCAACCCTTACCGTTAAATAAATTTAAAAAAAACATCCCTCTTTTCGAGAAATGGGGCTTTGATGATTGAGCCATTTTAGCTCCTTCAAAGATTGGAAGGAGAAAAACAGGGTTGAATAATCAATCAGCTATTATCAATTAGGCACCGGTTAACAAAATAGCAAAGGGGGAGCAAATAACTACCCTCTGTTTAAAACATCACCGCATAACCCTCTGGAATGGGTGGACCTGCAAAGGTGATATAGATAACGAACGGAAGGCAATCCATTGGCCCGCATATAGGGCTTTTGCTTCTTCGAGCTTCATAACAAGCACCTCCATTTGAATAATATCATAAATCCTCGACTTGCGCCAACCCATGCATTTCTAAAATAGTTTTGGTATCCTTCCAAATTACGTAGAAAATACCCCGATTTCTCCCCTCCACGCCTTAGCGTGGCGGAAGGGGATTAAGGGGAGAGGGAAACGAATTCGATTTTATCCACCCCCACCTTTACCCTGTGGAGTAGTAGAGCTTACTCCACAGGGCAAGCCCTCCCCCATCGAAAGGGGGAGGGGAACAGG
>JACRCA010000358.1 GCA_016234425.1 Deltaproteobacteria bacterium
CTCCCCCTTCCCTCAGGAAGAAATCTTTTTCTCCTTCTTGTCTGAGTTCAAATTTAAGCAAGGAAGATTTCATGAGACGGGTGAATAGGGCCAAGGAGTATATTCAGGCCGGTGATATTATCCAAGTGGTCCTCTCGCAAAGGTTTTCAGCTGATCTTTATTGCGAACCTTTCGACATCTATCGCGCCCTGCGGTCCATTAATCCTTCCCCCTACCTCTTTTATCTGCAGATGGATGATTTGGTCCTTCTCGGGGCTTCGCCGGAAGTGATGGTGCGCTTAGAAGGGAATCTGATCGAGCTCCGTCCACTCGCCGGCACCCGCCGGCGGGGAAAAACCCAGGAGGAAGACCTGGAGATGGAGAAGGATTTACTTGCGGATGAAAAGGAAAGAGCCGAACATATCATGCTGGTTGACCTGGGGCGGAATGATGTGGGCCGGGTAGCCGAGATCGGATCTGTCGAAGTCACAGAATTGATGGGGGTGGAGCGCTATTCTCACGTCATGCATATCGTTTCTAATGTCAGGGGTGTCTTAGCCCAGGGGAAGAACGCTTTCGATGTTTTCCGGGCGGCCTTTCCTGCGGGTACGGTCTCAGGATCTCCCAAGATTCGGGCCATGGAGATCATCGAAGAACTCGAGCCCGTACGCCGGGGTCCTTACGCTGGAGCTGTGGGCTACTTCAGTTTTTCTGGGAACATGGATACCTGCATCACGATTCGTTCCATTCTCATAAAAGAGGGAAAAGCTTACATTCAGGTAGGGGCGGGAATTGTCGCGGATTCCGAACCGGAGAAAGAATACGAGGAGACCCTGAACAAAGGGCAGGCCATCTTTCGGGCCATCCAGCAGGCGGAGGAGGGATTGCCATGATTTTAGTGATCGACAATTATGATTCTTTTACTTATAACCTGGTACAGTATCTGGGTGAATTGGGGGCCAAATGCCAGGTCTTTCGCAACGACCAGATTGACCTTAAGACCATTGAGGAGATAAGGCCAGAGCGATTAGTTGTTTCCCCCGGGCCTTGCACTCCCAATGAAGCCGGTATCTCCCAGGAGGCTATCCTGCGGCTAGCCGGAAGGATTCCCATCTTGGGAGTATGCCTGGGGCATCAATGTATTGGCGCGGCTTTCGGAGGAAGAATCATCCGAGCCCAGCGCCTGATGCATGGGAAGAGTTCCCTCATCTATCACGATGGCCAGACCGTCTATCAAAACCTTCCTAATCCTTTCCAGGCAATTCGCTACCACTCTCTAATCATCGAACGGGAAACTCTACCAGATTGCCTGGAGATATCTGCGCGGACGAAGGAAGGGGAAATTATGGGCGTGAGGCATAAAAATTTTGCCATCGAAGGCGTGCAGTTTCACCCCGAATCGATCATGACCCAGGGAGGAAAAATCCTTCTGCAGAATTTTTTGGAAAGCGAGGGAAATGGCCATGCTCAAAAGATTCATTGCTAAGGTCGTGGAAGGGCAAGATCTGAGCGAAGGGGAGGCTTCCCAGGCCATGGCTCACATCATGGATGGAGAGGCTCTGCCCACGCAGATTGCTTCCTTCCTAACCGCGCTACGGATGAAAGGGGAGACAATTCAGGAAATCACTGGTTTCGCTCGCACGATGCGCGCCAAGGCCACATCCATCAAAGCCAGAGACGGAGAATGCGTCGTGGATACCTGTGGAACCGGCGGGGATGGAAGTGGAACGTTCAATATTTCTACAGTTGTGGGTTTCGTGGCTGCTGGCGGTGGGCTGACCGTGGCCAAGCATGGTAACCGCTCTGTGTCCAGCCGCTGCGGAAGTGCCGATGTCCTGGAAGCTTTGGGAGTCAATATTCTCCTCCCGCCAGAAAAGGTGGAAGAATGCCTGCAAGAACTCAGGTTGGCCTTCTTATTTGCTCCCATTTTCCACCCAGCCATGAAACATGCCATGGCTCCGCGCCGAGAAGTTGGAATTCGCACCGCCTTCAACCTCCTCGGCCCCTTGACCAACCCCGCTGGCGCCACAGTCCATCTCCTGGGCCTGTACCGGGAAGACCTGACCCGCCCGGTGGCTGAAGTACTAAGAAATTTGGGGAGCAAGGCGGCCTTCGTCGTGCACGGCGAAGATCATTGCGATGAAATCAGTATCACCGGGAAAACAACCATCAGCCAGCTCAAGGATGGAGACATCAAGAGTTATCAAATAGAGCCGGAAGAGGTGGGTTTAAAGCGGAGCAGTCTGGGGGAGATCCAGGGCGGAACACCTGAAAAAAATGCTGCCATCTTCTGGCAAATCTTGTGGGGACAACCTGGTCCGACTCGGGATGTCGTCCTCCTGAATGCCGCGGCTGTTTTTGTGGCGGCTGGAAGGGTCGCCAATCTAAGCGACGGAGTCCAAATGGCTGAGGAATCCATCGACTCGGGCAGGGCGATGAAAAAACTCCAAGAGCTCATCAAATTTTCCAATAGGCAATAAAGAGATTGCTTTACTTGCCAGAGACGGGTTCGCAATGACAGGTTGAATAATATCGCTGCTTCGTCATTGCGAGGAGGCCCGCAATTGCGGGACGACGAAGCAATCTCGGGCATTAAAGAGAAATAAGGGAAAGGAAAATGTTTTTACAAAAAGTCGTGCAGATCAAAAAAGAAGAGATCAGCAGAAAGAAGACTTTAGGCGCCTTGAAAGAAATGGAAGAGCAAATATCACACCTTCCCTCTGCGAGGGATCTCACAGAGGCGGTAGCAAAAAATCGACCCCTGGCTTTGATCGCCGAAATAAAACGGGCTTCCCCTTCCGCCGGATTGATTCAGGAAGGTGCGGACATTGAAAAGATGGCCAGCCAATATCAATCCGGGGGAGCCTGTGCCATCTCCATTCTGACGGAGTCTCATTTTTTTCATGGCCACCTTTCTGATCTTCGCCTGATCAAAGAAAAAATTTCCCTTCCCCTTCTACAAAAAGATTTCATCATTGATCCTTTCCAGATCTACGAAGGAAGGGCTGCGGGGGCAGATGCCGTTTTGCTGATAGCGGCGATTCTTGACCGGGAACAGCTGAAAGATTTGGTGGATTTGGCCCGCAGTCTCCATATGGTTCCTTTGGTGGAAGTGTACGACGAAAGAGATGTAGAAAAAACTTTAGGTCTCCACCTTCCCCTCCTGGGAATTAATAATCGAGACTTGAATACGCTCGAGGTGGACTTGGGAACAACCCTTCGACTGAAGGGAAAAATTGCTCCGGGGGTGAGCGTGATCAGCGAGAGCGGCATAAAAAGTTCACTGGACGTCCGCCTGCTTAAGGAAGCAGGGGTTAATGGCATTTTAGTGGGTGAGGTTTTGATGCGGGCCCCTGATCCCGCTGCCAAAATTCGGGAGCTTCTGGACCTATGACCTGGGTTAAAATCTGCGGGATCACCAACCTGGAAGATGCTCTGGAGGCTCATGCCCTGGGTGTGCAGGCATTGGGTTTTATATTCGCCCCCAGTCCGAGAAGGGTTGATCCTTCTCGGGCCAGGGATATTATTTGCAACCTTCCCGCATCTCTTATGAAAGTGGGAGTCTTCGTGAACAGAAAATTTGATGAGGTACAGCGAATTGCCGAGGCTTGTGGGTTGAACGCCCTGCAATTTCATGGGCAGGAGCCCCCGGAATATTGCCGGCAGGTATCGCTTCCGGTGATCAAGGCCATCGGGATCAAAGATGCTGAGAGTCTGAAAGAGATGGAAAAATATTCTTTTGCTTCCATTTTGTTAGATGCCTCTGCTCCCGGGCAGGCCGGTGGGACTGGAAAGACTTTTGCCTGGGAATTAGCCCTGGAGGCTCGAAAGAAGAGAAACTTCATTCTTTCCGGCGGCCTGAATCCCCTGAATGTGTATAGGGCGATTCAAATCTTAAGCCCCATAGGAGTGGATGTCTGTTCTGGTGTGGAAAAGGTTCCGCGAGTGAAAGATCGAGGCAAAATGATTGAGTTCGTAAAGGAGGTCAGAAAGGCCGATGAATCAGCCGGATAGAAGGGGATACTTTGGAATGTATGGCGGGAAGTTTGTCCCGGAGACACTCATGGCTCCTTTGGAGGAACTGGAGAGAGCTTATCATTCATTTAAAAAAGACTCTTTTTTTCAGAAAGAATTAGCCGCCTATTTGAGGAATTACGCAGGCAGGCCTACTGCCCTGTACCTCGCCCGCAGGCTTACGGAAGAACTGAAGGGATGCAAGATCTACCTCAAGCGGGAAGATTTGGCCCATACAGGAGCGCATAAGATCAATAATACTTTGGGCCAAGCCCTGCTGGCAAAAAGAATGGGGAAAAAAAGAATCATTGCCGAGACGGGAGCGGGCCAACATGGAGTGGCTACAGCTACAGCCGCTGCCCTGCTCGGGTTAGAATGTGCAGTTTACATGGGGGAGGAAGATATCCGGCGACAATCCCTGAATGTTTTCCGGATGAAACTCCTCGGGGCAGAAGTCATCCCGGTGTCTTCTGGAAGCAAGACCTTGAAGGACGCAATTAACGAAGCCATCCGTGATTGGGTGACCAATGTGCGCGAAACTTATTACCTCATCGGTTCTGTGGTTGGGCCTCACCCGTATCCCATGATGGTCAGAGATTTTCAATCGGTGATTGGTAGGGAAACTAAGAAACAGGTGATGGAGAAAGAAGGCCGCCTCCCCGATTGCCTGGTGGCCTGCGTCGGAGGGGGAAGCAACGCGATTGGCTTATTCCATCCATTCCTCAAAGACTCCGTGCGCTTCATCGGAGTGGAAGCTGCCGGTTTGGGAATGAGCACGGGAAAGCATGCTGCTTCGCTGAATGCAGGTTCTATCGGAACGCTTCATGGAAGCATGAGTTACCTGCTCCAGGATGATTTCGGTAACATCCTGGAGACTCATTCCTTTGCGCCCGGTTTGGATTATCCGGGGGTTGGGCCAGAACACGCCTATTACAAGGAAACCAACAGAGCGGAATATGTGGTGGCAACGGACGATGAAGCACTGGAGGCTTTTCATCTTCTGTCGCGGACTGAGGGGATCCTCCCGGCCTTAGAGAGCGCTCATGCCTTGGCATATGCTAAGAAAATTGCTCCCTGCCTGGGGAAGGATCAGATCCTGATCGTTAATTTGTCAGGGCGGGGGGATAAAGACGTCCAATCTGTAGCCCTGAGGATGGGAGTCGATCTATGAGCAAAATCGAACAGACATTTAAGAGATTTAAAAATAAGGGCGGGGCGGCCCTGATTCCTTTCCTCGTTGCCGGGGATCCAGATCTGGAAACCACAGAGGCACTCGTCCGCAAAATGGCTGAGAACGGTGCGGACGTCATCGAGCTGGGGGTGCCATATTCCGATCCATTGGCCGATGGGCCGACCATCCAGGCTGCCTCCCAGCGAGCCTTACAAAAAGGGGTCAACCTGAAAGACATATTTCGATTAACGGAAAGGTTGAGGGGGATTGCCCCTCCCGTGGTCATCCTGAGCTATTTCAACTCCATTTTCCGGCATGGCCTAAGGGCTTTCGTCGAGGGTTGTAAAGAGAATGGAGTCGATGGGGTTAGCGTTGCTGACCTTCCCCCTGAGGAAGCAAGGCCATGGATTGAAGAAGCCAGAAAGGTTGGGCTGGACACTATTTTCCTGGCAGCTCCTACCAGTCCGCCAGAGCGCATAAGATTGGTGAGCAGGTGCAGCCGCGGGTTCATTTACTATGTCTCCTTAACAGGAGTGAC
>JACRCA010000359.1 GCA_016234425.1 Deltaproteobacteria bacterium
CCGTCCCTGCGAAAGCAGGGAACCATATCGAAGGTTGTGGATTCCCCGCAGCAAGTGCGGGGCAGGCTCTGATTTCGCAGGAATGACAAAATCATATCACGCAGGCCTTTTTCAGAGCTCTCAATATCGTTTTTCATATGGGATTGGTATGGTCCAGAAAATTTTAAGAAGAGATGGAGTTCTTGGGTAGGGGGAATTAATGGAATGTTTGGTTTCCAGCTAAGCGAATCCGGAACTTTTCCACAAGATGGTCAGGATAATAGGAGAGTTTTGCTCTGCGGCTCGTAGCGCCACAAAACCTCCCGAATAAAGCTGCGGTCTTCCAGCTGAATGGGTTTGAACTGAGGAAACTCCGCAGGCCTGGGAATGGCGATCTCCTTTTCAGAACTCTAATTTTTTATTTTCTTTTCCACGAATCGAATCCGGCAGTCTCAGGGGTTGGAGGTTTTGCTTCCAAGGCTTCCCTCAGCGGCTCGTCTCGTTCATAGATATCTTTCCGAAAATGGACGGAACCATCCTCCTCTACCCCGGCCGTCCAGTAGAGCACATGGATTGGAATTGGCTCCGGCAAGCGTACGGTATGATCAATGCTTTGGTCGATGGCCTCGGCTAAACTCTCCCGTGTCCATTGGGGATCCCCCCGCAGAAGATATTCGGCCAGCTCGATGGGTTTCTCGATGCGGATGCAACCATGGCTGAATTCTCGCTCCGTTTTCTTAAATAATTCTGGCGATGGGGTGTCATGGAGGTAAACATTAAACTTGTTCGGGAACATGAATTTTATTCTTCCCAACGGATTCAAGGGGCCAGGCTCCTGGCGCAGGTTGTAGGGAAACGAATCGGCCGACACCTTGGACCAGTCTGCGGCTCCGGAATCAATTTCCTTCTGCGCAGAACCCCATCCTTCAAAAAGTTTAATCTGATTCTTGGCCAAATAATTTGGGTCTTGGAGAATCAATGGCAGCATTTCCTCCTCAGCGATGCTGGGCGGCACATGCCAGAAGGGACGGAGCACCAGATAGGTCATTTGGGCGCTGAAGACTGGCGTCCGCTGGTAGGGTTTCCCCACGATGGCCCGCATCGTCAAAACCGGGCGGCCGTTTTCAATTACCTCCAGGCCGAATTTGGCAATATTGACCAAAATATAGCGGGACCCAAAATCTTGCGGGAGCCAGCGCCAACGTTCCATGTTCCCTTCGATCTGGCGAATGCGCTTTTCCACCGGAACATTCAGGGCAGCCAGGGTGGCGGGACCGACGATCCCATCAATATCCAATCCATGACGAAGCTGGAATTTTCGGACTGCCCGATCCAGGGATTCATCGAAGAGGGGCGCACTTTTCTTGGGGACCGGCTGAAGATCCCTGGTTGAAACCAGGCGAGCCCGCAATATCCGGACCCGCCGCCCAGAATCGCCCTGGCGCATTTTGGGCCCGGAAGGTACCGAGGGCCACCCACCCTTTTGGGCAATATTTCGATAATCCCGCAGAGCCTGCCGCAGCCGGCCATACCCCGGATGGCGCGGAAGGAGCCCTTGCAGGACATTTTCGGTTTGTTGGCTATCCAGAGCGATTTGCAGAATTCGATCCAAATTCGCTTTGCGGCTCTGAGCATACCATTCGGCCTGAATCGTTTCGGGATTGACCCGGCCCGTCAATAAATGAGAAGCATATATCAGGAAGGAATCTGTCACCATCAAATCGAGGTCAGCCAGCTTTTCCGGACTAAGCGGCCTTTTCAGAGCCATATCCTGGCGCAGTTCGGCGAGCAAAGTTTTTATATTGGAAAGATGATAATCTTCCGCCCTCAGGCCTTCCTGACCGGCCTGCTGGAGGCCTCGAATAAACGAATCCACTTCCGGCCGGGGGCCATCGTCTGCACTCCAAGCCGGAAGAAAAGAACGGCGTTCATAGAAGGGTGGCAGAAGGACCGACTCACAGATTAGTTCCCCTCTGCAGAGGATCCTGAGCGGAGTTCCAGCCGCCTCCATCCGACCGCGCAGAACATCGCTTACCTGCTCAGACAAATTTGCGGCTTCGACTCGATTGCCAAAGGCCAGCCCACCTGCCCAAGCTATGGCGATGACGGTAGGAATTAGTCTCGGAAACATGTTGATTCAAAAAATTCTCTTTGAATCCCTTGCCGTTTATTCTTTTCCAGCTTCTTATAATTAAATTGTTGTGTTGGCAATTTTGGAGAGAGCTCCCTCACACTCCTTTAGCCCTTTCCGCGAGCTTTTTTAACCTCGGCTATGAACTTCTGGGCGTTTTCCACAATTACGGAGTACTTCTTCTCGGCAACAGCTTTTTTATCTACCAGCTCTCCTCCTACAGCGATGGCCGCAGCTCCGGCTTTGATGAACTCCCCGGCATTTTGTAAGTTGACCCCGCCCGTGGGAACGAGGGGAATATGGGGAAGAGGACCCTGGAGGGCCCTTATGTAGGCTGGGCCACCAACCTGAGCAATGGGGAAGACCTTTACCAGATCTGCCCCGGCCTCCCAAGCAGTGAGGATCTCCGTGGGGGTGAGGGCCCCAGGAATGACTACGGCGCTATACCGGTTGGACATTTTAATCACATCCAGGTTCAAAGAGGGACTCACCAGAAACTGAGCGCCGTTGATGAATGCCGCCCGCGCTGTTTCGGGGTCGAGGACGGTTCCCGCCCCCAGAAGGACATTTTTGCCGAATTTCTGGCTAACCTCCTTGATCACGTCCATAGCTCCGGGGACGGTCATGGTGACCTCGATAACTGAAATTCCCCCCTCATGAATGGCCTTGGCCACCTCGAAGGCCTCCCCAGCTGAGGAAACCCGGATGACCGGAACGACTCCTTCCTCCAGAATTTTCGACAGAACTTCTTTCATAAAACCCTCCCCTCCCAAATGCGGAAGGCAGATTGCGGAATGCGGCATTTTTATTCTTCATTCCGCATTCGCCATTCCGCATTCCGCATTATTACCTCGAAATTCTCAACCCTGCCCCTTTAAGCTGGGCTTCCACTTCTTCCAGGGTGGACCAGTTGAAATCCCCCGGCATCGTGTGTTTTAACGCGGCCAGAGCATTGCCATACTTCACTCCTTTATCCACATCACCGGTAAGATAGCCATACAGGAACCCTGCGGTGAAGGAGTCGCCAGCACCTACTCGGTCCACGATCTCAACCGTGTAAGTACGATCCGAATAAATTTTCCCGTCCGCATAGGCAATGGCCGTCCAGTTGTTCTTCCAGACTGAAATATCCTCACGCAAGGTGATGGCTACCACCTTAAATCCAAAAGTTTTAGCCAGGCTTTCGGCAACTTTCTGGTAGCTGTCTTCTTTGATCCCGAAAACAACCCCTGTGTCCTCTTCCGTGGTCGTGAGGATGTCTACCAGCTTCATCAATGGCTCCTGGCATCTTTTTGCTTCGGCGGGCGACCAAAGCTTCTTCCGGTAATTGAGGTCATAACTCACCAGGCATCCTGCCTCTTTAGCGGCCTTCATCGCCACCGCCGTGGTCTCGGCTGCCGAAGGGCTGAGCGCGGGAGTAATACCGCTGGCATGGAAGAGCTTGGCCTTGGAGAGAATTTTTTTCCAGTCAACTTCGTCAGGCTGGATCGTGCTGATGGCTGAATGTCCCCGATCATAGAGAACCGAGCTGGCCCGCGGGGCAGCACCATATTCCACGAAATAGAGGCCCTGGCGCCCTTTATTGCTGAAGATCACATGGGAAACATCCACCCCCAGCTCTCGAGCCCGATTCCGCACCATTCTCCCCAGGGGACTGTCGGGAAGTTTGGAGACCCAGGCTGCCGGCATTCCCAGCCGGCATAATCCTACAGCCACGTTCAGCTCACTTCCACCGATTTCCACATCCAGGCAGTGAGTTTGCTCCAAACGCCCAAAATGGGGCGGAGAGAGGCGGAGCATAGCCTCGCCGAAAGCAACCACATCATACATCATGATTCACCCCCCACTACAGATTTTGGATTGCGGAATGCGGATTGCAGAATGGGGAATGAAAAATCCGAAATCCGCACTCTGAGTCTAAAGGTCTACCCCGTCGATGATTGATGCGCAGTTGTAACATTTCCTTCCCTTGATCTGGTATTTGAGGATCTGAAAGCCCAGCCGGTCCACCAGGAGTCTCCCACAATGGTAACAGTAAGTATCTTCCCCTTCATCCCCTGGCACATTGCCGGTATAAACATAGCGCAATCCCGCCTCGATTCCCATCTTTCTGGCCCGTTCCAGAATCCGGACAGAGGTCGGTGAGCGATCGAGCATCTTGTACATGGGGTGGAAGCGGCTGATATGCCAGGGAGTTTCCTTGCCCAGGGAAACAATGAACTGGGCAATGTTTCGAAGCTCTTCTTCCCCGTCGTTGAGGCCGGGGATGATCAGGGTGGTGATTTCCACCCAGACGCCCAATTCCTTCATCACCTGGAGAGAACGGAGAACTCCTTCTAACTTGGCTCCGCATCGCTTCTGGTAAAACTCATTACTAAACGCTTTGAGGTCTACATTGGCGCCATGCAGATGGGGATGAATGGTGCGCAGAGCTTCCTCGGTCATGTAGCCATTGGTCACGAATATATTCTTGAGCCCCTCGCGGGTGGCCAGTAGGGCTATATCGTAGGTGTACTCAAAATATATGGTTGGCTCCGTATACGTATAGGCGATGGTCTGGCAGTTCGTCTTTTTGGCCATGGCCACGATCTCTTCGGGGCTCACATCATATCCCTGGATTTGATGATGGTCGCGGGGCATCTGGGAGATCTCGTAATTCTGGCAGAAATCACAACGGAAGTTGCAACCTACCGTTGCAATGGAGAAAGATCCTGTCCCGGGGGCAAAATGAAACATGGGTTTCTTCTCGATGGGGTCCACGTTGCGGGAGATGAGCTGACGGTAGACTAAGGTGTAAAGCGTCCCCCCCTGATTTTCCCGCACGCCGCAAATTCCCCGCTTGCCAATACCAATCTGGCATCGATGGTTGCAAAGGTTGCACAGGACCTTTTGATCCGGCAATTTTTGGTAGAGCATCGCTTCTTTCATATTCGATCCTTTCAAGTGGGTTCGGCCGCTGGCTCTTTCTTCTTCCCGAAAATCTTCACGAGCCAGATGGAGAGCTCGTAGAGGATTTGAATGGGAATCATCATCAGGAGCATGGTGTAAGCATCCGGCGTGGGGGTTAGGATAGCGGAAAGAAAGGAATTAATCAGCAGGGCATACTTTCGATTCCTGGCCAGTCCCTGATAGCTGATCAGTCCCACCCTGCCGAGGACGAGCATGATGAGGGGAAGCTCGAAGATCACCCCGAAGGCGAAGATCAGCCCCACGGAAAAGGTCAAGTACTTGGACAACCCGATCATGGGTTTGAGGTTCTCGCTCCCATAATTTATCAGGAAGTTAATCGCTACAGGCAAGACGAAATAATAGCAAAAAGAGGCCCCGGAATAAAAAAGGAGCGTAGCGGACAGCACGATGGGTAAAGAAAACCGCCGGGCATTGAAGGAAAAAAGCGGGGCGAAGGCTCCCCACAAGCCGTTGAAGATAAAGGGTGCCGCTAAAAAGACACCCATGAGAAGGGCCAGGCGGAGGGAGGCAAAAAAACCCTCGGGCAGGCTATACATGATCAGCGGCAGGCCCAGCGGCTTGTGGAGAAAATGCAAGGCTTCCCTCCAGAAAAAATAAGTAACACCCGATAACGCACCAATCATAATGAACATGCGGATTAAGGCGCCGCGAAGGTTTTCCAGCTTGTCGAAGACCCCGCTGCGGCCCATCTCCCGAATTTTATCGCCCCATCCCATAGGGAAAAATTATACGCCCAAGGACAATGATTTCAAGGAGAAATTTGTTTGCTGGAATCAACTAGAAAGTAAACCTCAAATCCCCCCACCCCCCTTTAAAAAAGGGGAAGGTGTGAAAAAATTCAACAATACCCCCTCTCCCTTGATGGGAGAGGGCTTGCCCTGTGGAGTGAATCCCACTACTCCACAGGGTAAAGGTGAGGGTGAAGAATTAAGGAATTCCTTTAGGTTATTTATCCCCCTCCCCTTTACCCCGTGAAATAGAGAAAAAATTTCACGGGGTGAATCCCCTCCCGGTAGGGGAGGGGAATTATGTTCTATCCAAATTTTTCACAGCTTCGGGGGGCGAAGGGGGATTTTAATCGTTCAAGGGTGGCGAAGCCTTAATGACCCATTATAGAGAAAAGCGAGCAATGCGGGTAGTGCCTAATGCCAAGCCGTGCGCCGAGAACTGTTATACGAGGAGCGTACCCTTGGGAATCACCACGATGCCCGACTCGGTAACTGTAAATTTCTTGGCGTCCTCTGGCAGATCGAACCCGATCTGATATCCCTCCGGGATCCGCACTCTTTTATCCACAATCACCCGGTTCAGGCGAGCGTATCTTCCCACGTCCACCCCGTCCATCAGGATAGAATTCCAAACTTCGGCATGGCTGTGGACGTAAACCCGCGGAGATAAAATAGAGTTAAATACTTTTCCCCCGCTGATGATGCACCCGCCAGAAATGAGCGAATTTAAGACCATTCCTCTGCGACCTCCTTCATGTTCCTCGAAAAAGACAGTCTTCGCGGGGGGAGTGGCAGGCTGGTACGTGCGGATCGGCCAGTCCTGATCGTAGAGGTTGAATTGGGGGTCAATGGCCACCAAGTCCATACTGGCTTCATAATAGGCATCCAGCGTTCCGATGTCCCTCCAGTACTTGGCTACTTTTTTGTTTTCGTCCCGAAAGCTGTAAGCGTACACCCGATCCTGCCCGATCATCGCCGGAATTACATTCCTCCCGAAATCATGCTGGGAATTGGGGCTTTTGGCATCTTCAATAACCCGCCGCACGAGGGTTTCGGTGTTGAAAACATAAACTCCCATGTTGGCCAAGATGAGGTCGGGGTTTCCTGGAATCGTTCTGGGGATCTCTGGTTTCTCCTCAAATCCAATAATGCGATAGTCTTCATCAACCTGCAGTACGCCCAGTTCCCGCGATAGGTCTTTACTCATTTCAATGACCGCCACCGTGAGGTCAGCCCGGCGCTCCCGGTGGTAGGTGATCATCTCCATGTAGTTCATCTTGTAAATGTGGTCACCCGAAAGGATAAGAACTAAATCAGGACGATCCATCTGCAACACGTAAATGTTTTGATAGATGGCATCGGCGGTTCCCAGATACCAGTCCGTGCCGATGCGCTGCTGTGCCGGACTGAGATTAATAAATTCATCCAATTCGGGGTTGAAGATATTCCATCCCTGCATAATATGCCGATTCAAGGAAAGGGATTTATACTGGGTAAGCAGATCCAGCCGCCGGATGCCGGAGTTCAGGCAATTGCTCAAAGTGAAGTCGATGATGCGGTAAATGCCCCCGAAGGGCACGGCCGGCTTGGCCCGATCCTGGGTCAGCGGGTAGAGTCGTTCACCCCTTCCGCCAGCCAGAACCACGCCCAACATTTTCTCGGGCAAAGTGGGGCTCCTTGCAGATCAGGATTTCGTGGATTTCTTCCGCCTGTCCAGGACTTCCCGGATCTTCTTCTTTAGCTCGGTGAGGTCGGAAGACTTGATCACGTACTCTTCAGCTCCCCAGGTCATGAAATTTTCCCGGTACTGGGGATAAGCTGTGTTCAAAATCACCGGGATCTGGCGGTCTTTACCCAGCAGGGCAGTCAGGGTTTCAATGCCATCCATCACGGGCATGCGAATGTCCATGACCACGACCTGAGGAGATTCTTTCTCGAATTTCTTCAGCGCTTCTTTCCCATCTCTGGCCAGAATCACTTTATAGCCTTCCTCACTCAGCTCAATCTGGTAGAGGCGAAGAAGGCTGGCGTCATCGTCCACACAGAGAACCTTTTCCATGGCGTGCTCCTTTCCCATAGGAGAAAGACGACCGACGGACCCACCTAATCAAAATTATTTTACCACAACCCAAGGGCTATTGGACGGATGAAATTCTAATTTCCCTCCGTGCGCAAATGAACCGTCCGCTGGGGGAAGGGAATTTCTACTCCTTCTTTTTTAAAGCGTTCCAAGATTCGATGGCGGAGTTCATGTTGGACGAAATATTGGTCCACGAACTCCCGCACCTGGCAGATGAGGGTAAAATTTAGCGAAGAATCCCCGAAGCCGGGAATGAAACGCACAAAGGGAGCAGGGTCGGCGAGAAGGCCTTCCACTTCTGAAGCCGCGCGCGTCGCTTCTTCGATGAGAATCTTCTCCACCCTTCGAGGATCGCTGGCATAGCTGACGCTGATGTTCAGAAGCAAGGCCATGCGTCGCTCTGGAAGGAAATAGTTCGTGATGATCGACTCGGAGACCTTGGAATTGGGCATGACCACGATATTATTGGGAAGGGTCCGGATGCGCGTGGATCGCCAGCCGATGCTATGCACGTATCCTTCCGGCCCTCCTTCCAACTTTATGTAGTCACCTACCCGAACGGGACGATCGGCCAGGATGTAAAGACCAGCGAAAAAATTGGCCAAGGTATCCCGGAAGGCCAGAGCCACGGCCAATCCTCCGATACCCAGGGTGGTTAGCAGGGGAGTGATGGAGATGCTCAGGCTGTCCAAGGTTAGCAGAAGCCCTATGAGGATGATCAGGGCTTTCCCTAAAAGATCCAGGATACCGAGGGATGGCTTGATCGGCTCATAGCGCTGCCCGTATTCCATCAAGAACCCATGGTAGAATTTAACTCCCGCATAGATCAGAACAAAAGCCGTAGCCAGAGAAACCCCCACCGTGGCAAATCGGGCCATCTTGGGGGGCAGCTCTGCTGCACCCAGGGCTATGCGCCCGCCAATGAGGAGGAGGAAGATCAGGAGCGGACCATGGAGGGTTTCCACCAGGAGTTTATCAAAGCGGGTTTTGGTCTTTTCTGCCCATCGCCGGATATATCTATCAAAAAGATCGGAGATAAAGAAGCTCAAGGCCACCCATCCGCCGATAAAAATGGATAGAGCCAACCAGGGCGGAACAGGAATAGAATATCCAAAAATTTGGGTCATGAAAAAATCCTCCCTCCTTCGTCAGCAAGCATGAAGTTTATGTTCGTCTAATTTATTAAATCAAATTTGAAAGGATTAGACAAGAAGTTCTCCGATCAATCAACAGAAGACCCCTCCCGGAAGATTCAAAAAGCCCAAATCTCATGAGCCTGGGTCAAGAACAAACAGGCTGATAACTAGTGTTGCGTCTCAGAAATAAGTTGAATAATTGAGAAGTCGTTCCCCGGAGCCAGGCGAAGGACCGCTGCGCTGGCCAAAATGAGGCACTGGTTCCTTCTTAGAGGGAGCGGGGCTAGTTCTCTTCATAATTTTCGAGGTTTTTCGTGACATTATCGCCCCGCTTGTTTCTTTGCGGAATCGCGGCAGCGATTGATTCGCCAGGCATTTCCCGGCCGATTTTGACGGC
>JACRCA010000366.1 GCA_016234425.1 Deltaproteobacteria bacterium
ATGTTTGGGCCTCAGGGACAAATTTGCTTCTTTCGGGAGCGGCCACTCCCAAAGCCTTTAGTTTGCCACCTTTGATCAGATGGAAAGTGTCCGTTATCCCTGCCACGATGGCATCGATATGTCCTCCCAATATTGCCGGAATGGATGGGGCTGTCCCTTTATAGGGCACGTGGATAAACTTAACCCCTGCAGCCTGCTCCATCCCAATGGCCGAAATATGAAAGATTGCTCCATATCCAGAATTCCCCATCCGTACTTTTCCGGGATTTGCTTTGGCGTAATCGAGAAATTCTTTCAGGGTGTTCCAGGGTGCCTCCTTCCTGACCAGGATGCAGTTAGGAGAATATCCCCCGTAAAAAATGGGTTCAAATTTCACATAATCGATATCCGCCTTCATCGTGTATTTGATGATATTCAAGGATGGGGAGGCCTGACCGATAGTGTATCCATCGGGAGCAGAATTGGCAATTTCGTTAAAGCCGATGGACGCCCCTCCTCCAGGTTTATTGACAATAATCACGGATTGGCCCAAAGCCTTCTCCAGATGAGGCTGCAGGGCTCGGGCAGTCAAATCTTGTCCACCCCCCGCGGACCAGGAAATAATTAGCGTGATCGGTTTGATGGGAAACTTTTCTTGGGCGAAGGCCTGCCCTCCAACCGTCGTTCCTAACCAAAGAACAGCCGTAAAAATTACTACCCAAAATTTTTTCCGATCATTTCCCATTTCTCTCCTCCTTAGACATTATTTTGCCAATCCCCTTATCCGATCTTCTGCAACAATTTTTTCCTCCTCACCGATGAAAAAATCGAAGATAAAATAAAAAGTAAGGCCAGAGATAAAAGAGTTGCGGAAATCGGCCTCTGGAAAAATATCGTTAGATCGCCACCCGAAACAATTAAAGATTGCCGGAAGGACTCTTCCCATATGGGGCACAATATATAAGCGAAGACTAAGGGGGCAGGCTCAAAGCCAGCTTTTCGCAGGAGGTAACCGACAAAACCGAAAAAAATCATCAGGTTGATTTCCAAAAGGCTGTTATTGCCGGCGTAAGCTCCGATTAAACAAAAAAGGAGGATGAGGGGAAAAAGGGTTCCATAAGGAACTTTGAGCAGTTTTACCCACATCCCGATCAGGGGAAGGTTCAAGATCAGGAGCATGATATTTCCCACATACATGCTTATAATCGTTCCCCAGAATACGTCCGCATTGTTTTCCAGGAGCAGGGGACCCGGAATGACTCCATGAATCCTCAAGGCCCCTAAGAGAAGGGCCATGGTGGCGGAGGTTGGAATCCCGAAGGTTAAAAGGGGGATAAAGGCTCCAGCGGTGGCGGCGTTATTAGCTGACTCGGGACCAGCAACTCCTTCGATGGCTCCCTTTCCAAATTTTTCTGGGTGCCGGGAGAATCGTTTTTCTACCGTGTAGGAAACGAAAGAAGAGATAATGTTTCCAGGACCTGGGAGGACCCCTATGAAAAATCCCAATAGCGAACCCCGAGCGATCGGTCTGGCAGAAGCCTTCCAATCCTCTTTATCTGGAAGCAACCCTCCGATTTGGGCCTTGAAAAATTCCCGTTTGAATGTACCTTCTAAATTGACCAGAACCTCCCCCACCCCGTAGAGGCCCATGACAATCGGGACGATTCCCAGCCCATCGTAGAATTCTTTAATTCCAAAAGTAAAACGGATAACCCCAGAAACGCTGTCAATCCCTACCGTACCGATAATCATTCCCGCCGCAGCCATGGCAAAAGCTTTGATCATGGAGCCAGATGTAAGGTAGGCCAATAGGGTTAAGGCGAAAAGGATGAGGGCAAAAAATTCGGTCGGCCCAAAATTTAAAGCAAATCGAGCGACCGGGGGTGCCATCACCTGGAGCAAGAAAACCCCAGACGTCCCGGCGATGAAAGAGCCGATGGCCGCGATTCCTAACGCCCTTCCAGCCCTTCCTTGCCTGGCCATCTGGTATCCGTCCAGACAGGTAACCACCGAGGCAGCTTCTCCAGGAATGTTGACCAGAATGGAGGTCGTCGAGCCTCCATACATGGATCCGTAGAAAATTCCTGCCAACATGATGATGGCTGTAACAGCAGGAAGGGTAAAAGTGAAAGGCAGTAAAAGGGCCACACTCCCTGCGGGCCCGATACCGGGAAGAACTCCGATGAGGGTGCCAATAAAAACACCTACAAAACAAAAAAATATATTGGTCGGAGTCAGGACAACAGAAAATCCCAGAATAATACTTTGCAGAGACTCCATGGGGAACTCTCTTTAGGGTTCACTCCCAGAGCTTTTTCAAAAACGCCGAATGATCTCCTGATAGAGCTCGGGTCGGCGGTCAGCAAAAATGGGGAAAAAAGCTCTCTCCTCCAAAATCTTATCCTCGTAGAAGGTGGCGTATAGAACCTCTTCTTCCTCACCTTCTGATCGGGCCAGGATTACTCCGTCAGGACTGGCAATTGCGCTTCGGCCTAAAAATTCGCTCATTTCTTTTCCCACCCTATTGCAAGCAATAAAATAGATCCGATTCTCATAGGCCCGCAGAGCAGCGACATGGTAGAGGCCATCATAAGAAGGCCTCTTCGGCCGGTTAAAAGGAGCGCAGATAATTTCGGCGCCTTTCAGCGTCAGAATACGGCAGATTTCCGGGAAGATGGAATCATAACAGACAACCATTCCTATATTCCCCAAGTCTGTTTTGTACACGTTAACTGTACTTCCCGGATAAAAATAATGGTTCTCCTCCCCGGGAATATGCAATTTGTGATGAATGCCCAAAACCTCTCCTTTGGGATTTATCAGGATCGCCGAGTTATATACACTCCCCGGTATTTCAGGATGGAGTTCACAAAATCCCGAAACAATGTAAACTTTAGACTTCTTGGCCGCATCCCCCAGTGCCTCTGTAAAAGGGCCGGGGATCTTCTCAGCTTTTTTAAAATAATCTCTGCCAAATTCCTTATTTCGCTCTCGGATATAACCGGTATTGGCCAACTCTGGAAATACGATCAAATCCACAGGTTTTTCCCGTTGGATTTTTTCTATCCAACCGATCATCCTTTCCAGATTTTTTTCCGGGTCCAACCAGGCAATATCCATCTGCACGGCGGCGACTTCAACTTTTTCTTTCATCTGTTTTCACCTTCCTAGATATTGTAACCACAGAGGGCACAGAGAATTTATGAGTTTCAAGGTGTAAAGAATTTCGAGAAGCATCGGATATTTAATTTTTCTCCCTTTTTGGAAAAATATTTTACGCGATGCAGCGGATTCCTCTGCGATCTCTGTGGTTAATTAGTTATTCTTTGGAGGCGAGTCCAGCTTTTTGAAAATCTTGGCAAAGTTCAATTAAATACTTCATGCACCTTTTGATGATCTCCTCTCCCTTCTCTTTGCTCGCCTTGGTGGGGTCGCCGATCACGCCGCATTCGCTCAATTGTTTCATATCATTATACATGAAAAGCACCGGATAATCTGCACTATGCTTTAGATAGAAAGGGTTCGAAGGAGTCTCTGCCCTCATCTGATCTAAACGGATCAGATCTGGTCGCAAAGCCCAGAGAAGGGAGGTGGCCAATTCGCTGGCGTGTCCCATAGGAAAAGACTTTCCTTCAGCCAGGTCCGCACAGAGTTTATTCTGTAGCCGCCACCAGTCAACTGTGATAACCAAATAACACTCCCTTCTTAAGGTCTCTCCTGCGATGTTAAAGGCCCAGATGTTGGGAAGATGAGGGGTCAGGATCAGAAACCTTTTGAAGCCATGTCTCCCTAAGCTCCGGCAGATATCTTTGACGAGCTCTGATAGAATCTCACTCCGGATCACGATCGTTCCGGGATATCGAGTAAAAAGGGAGGAGTTTCCCCAGGGAATTAAAGGAGCAACTGGAAGCCCGGTCTCTTTGGCCAGTCTAAGGGATATCTCATAGGCTACGATCGAGTCAAGAGAAAGCGGCAGATGCGGCCCGTTATTTTCGTTGCTCCCTGCGGGGAGGATGACGGTTTCCTTTTCTTCCGCAACCTGCTCGAGTTCCGGCCAGGTCATCTCAGAAATCAGATACTTCGCCATAGATCCTTTCCTTTGGCCACTTATTTTGTATGCCCAATACCATAGATAAAGAAGGGAGTCAAATGGTTTGTAAGTGGGCAGTAAAAGCACCTACCTTCACGCTCTTTTTAACCATGTTTTCAATAAATCCCCCTCTTCTTTATCCTCTCCCCACGATGGGGGGAGAGGGGAGGGTGAGGGGGCGTAGCTGGGTATGGTTCCTGGGGACCACGGATTTGCCCGTGGGGCTTCATGTGACAATGCCTGTCGTTCTGCCGTTTTGGCAGTCGAGGTTGGATTGACAAATATCCGATGATTGACTATAATTATGGTCAATATGATACCGAGGCAAAGATTTATTCTGATCTATTCTCCCATAACAAAATTGCACCTCAAAACAATTGAGCGCAAGTATCACCCGCTTATTCGCACTACTATTGAGAATGAGTTGCAGTTTGAACCAGAGGTAGAGACCAGAAATCGAAAACCTTTGAAACGACCGGTAACGTATGAAGCTGAGTGGGAGCTTCGTTTTGGGCCAGATAATAGGTTTAGAGTATTCTACGACATAAACATAGAATCTCGTGAAGGGCATATCTTGGGGATTGGTGTGAAAGAAGGGAATCGTTTGTTTATTGGTGGGAAGGGGGTGAAACTATGAAAATTGCATCCGTGGCCGATGTGAAAGCCCATTTTAGTGCTTTCCTGAAGGAAAGCAAAAGGGGTCCAGTGGTAGTCACCCGAAACGGGAAGCCGACAGCGGTATTACTTTCCGTTGAAGATGAAGATGAGATAGAACGGTTGACATTAGCTTACTCGCCCAAGTTTCAGAAGATGTTGAGTTTGGCTAGGCAACAGATTCGAGTGGGGAGAGGTATTCGACACGAAGATTTCTGGAGAGATGTAGAAGCAGGAGATAGCATCGGATAGGGTCGTAAACGACGAGGCGGCCTAATCAGTCGCTCAAGGCCGACGTCCAAAAGCTTCGCTTTTATCCACTGCCCGGCTTTGTCGTTATCCTCTATTTAAATGAGCGTGTTAAGGGATCAAATCTTTATTCTTGAATTTCCCTTTTGTAAAATTTTGGCCACAGAATTTTGAATTACCTCAATTCCTCCAAGAGAAATATATTCAACATCCGGGAAATTGGCAAAATGTAAATCCTGGGTCCATAAAATAGCTTTAAAAGATCGGGCGGTTGCAAGAATTATACTATCGGCCATGGGCAGGTTTAACTCGTGACTCAATTTAGCGGAAGAGAGAGCAAAATATTCCAGCCATCCAGAAGAATCCACCAGATTCATAACCTATCCTCTTCACGAACAATTTCTGTATCAATCCCTTTGAGGAACCCCCTCATTCTCTTAATATTCTTCCGGGGAAGAAATTCAATCCGATCCCCGTAATGAAGAATCTGAAACTTCTGCCCGACTTTGATGTGTAATTTTTCTCGGATCTCCTTGGGGATGACTACCTGATATTTGGAAGAAACTGTTACTGTGATCATAAATCACCTTCCAACATTAGGTTTTATAATTATCCTATCGTTACGATAAAAGTAGGTCAATAATAGACATTAGAGGTGGCCCTTGATTCTATTTCTCAAATTGACTATTCTTTTTAAGTTATGGGGCAAGGTTGTATTACTTACTCTGGGATAGAAAGGAAACTTGATGCCCTCTTATAGAATCGGGGTAGATGTTGGGGGAACCTTCACCGACCTCGTCCTCCTTCAAGAAGAGACCGGAGAAATTTTGGAAATAAAGGTCCTCACAACTTCCCCCAATCCAGCTGACGGGGTTATTAAAGCGGTCAATATGGCCATGAATCAAGCGCGAATCAACGGAGAGAGTGTTCAGTCCATCCTGCATGGAACAACCATGGCCACAAATAGCCTGATCGAAAGGAAAGGGGCAAGGACCGCTCTTCTTACGACGAAAGGCTTTCGGGATGTCCTGGAAATTGGCCGGCAGATCCGGCCGAGCCTCTTTGATTGGACGGTGGAGAAGCCCCTTCCTCTGGTCCCGAGGAAATGGCGGTATGAGCTGAATGAAAGGGTGAAAAGCGATGGGGCGATCCTCGCCTCACCCAGGGAAGAAGAAATTGAAGAAATCGCCCAGAAACTCCTCCAGGATCAAATTGAATCCGTAGCCATTTCTTTTCTCTTCTCCTTCCAGAATAAAAACAATGAAGAAAAAGTTGCCGCGGTGCTCAGAAAAAATAACCCAGATTTTTTCATCTCTCTCTCCTCCCATGTGCTCCCCGAGTATGGAGAGTATGAGCGGACCAGCACCACATGTGCAAATGCTTTTATTACGCCAATTTTGAATAGATATATTAAGAAATTAGATGAAGATCTTTTGGCGTTCAATCTCTCTGCCAAACTGAAGCTTTTGCAATCCAATGGGGGGATCGGCACTGTGCAAGCCCTCCAGGATAACTGGATCACCACTGCTCTATCCGGCCCTGCCGGTGGAGTGACCGCCGCTACGCACCTGGCCAGATTGCAGCGGATCTCCAACGCCATCAGCATGGACATCGGGGGAACGAGCTGCGACACATGCCTTCTTAAGGATGGTCTTCCTGGCTGGACGACTGAATCCAGCGTGGGAGGGTTGCCCATTCGGACTCCCATGATCGAGGTGAAATCCATCGGCGCAGGAGGGGGAAGCCTTATATGGGTGGACAGCGGCGGCGCCCTGCGAGTCGGGCCGCACTCATGCGGAAGCCATCCTGGCCCGGTATGTTATGGCCTGGGTGGTACAGAGCCAGCCATTACTGATGCCCATGTACTCATCGGAACTCTCCTGCCCAAATATTTTTTACAAAAGGGGATTCAGATTGACAAAAAGAAAGCGGAGGAAGCCCTGTCCAGTTTGGGTTCTAAGATTGGGCTTTCCCCAGAGGAAGCAGCTGCGGGAGCAATTGAAGTGATGAACCATAACATTGCCCAGTCGATCCGCATGCAGGGGGTGACCAAGGGGTATGACCTGGGGAGCTTTTCCCTCATTGCTTTCGGCGGCGCTGGCCCGCTCCATGCCTGTTTTATCGCTGATGAGCTGGGAATTCGCCGGATCTTGCTACCTGATTTTGCCGGCGTATTTTCTGCTCTGGGAGCCTCTCTGGCAGATTACCGGTACGACTTCGCCCAGGCCCATCCCTCCAAAATGGACCTTTTAAAAGAAAAAGAGCTGGTCGATATTTTCTCCGATTTAATGGCCCGAGCTGCGGCCAAATTAAAAGATCTGCCAACCCCGACCGTGAAAATGGATCGGATATTAGATTTGAGGTACGTGGGCCAGTCTTTTGACATCCATGTACCTCTTCAATCCGACCTCAAAGATCCGGCCTGGAAAGAAAAGGTGAGCGAACAGTTTCATCGCCTCCACGAGGAGGTTTACGGCTATTGCGACCGGAAGGAACCAGTTGAGCTGGTCAACCTCCGATTGAGCTGTTTTGCTCTTACCCCCAAGACAAAGCTGGTGAATAAAGGAAGAACCGTTGAGAAAAGTGCAAATGGAGGGATGGTCCAGATTCTCTCCCCGGCGAAAAGGCAGAGGGAAGCCTATACCTTTTTCGACAAAGCCTTTTTAAAGACTGGTGAGGAGATCATCGGTCCCTGTATAATTCTTAGCCAGAACTCTACAGCGATCGTGCCCCGGGGATGGCGGGGGCCGATCGATGAAAACGGGACTATCATTTTGGAAAAAAGAAGGCAAGAATGAAGCCACAGAGACATAATGATCATAGAGAAATTTAAAGATAATGCTAAAAAATTTGAACTAAGAGAGGAAGGAAAGAATGAAGGTCGATCCCATCCAACTGGAGATCATCAAGAATTCCTTCATCGGGATTACGGAGGAGATGGGCATTGCCCTTAAAAAATCCTCCTACTCCCCTAATATCAAAACGCGGGAGGATCACACCTGTTCCAT
This sequence comes from Deltaproteobacteria bacterium, assembly GCA_016234425.1. GTDB lineage: Bacteria > Desulfobacterota > SM23-61 > SM23-61 > SM23-61 > JACRCA01. The sequence goes on from JACRCA010000366.1 coordinate 7,981, forward strand.
CTTCACTCATAAGATGGAAATGGTCGCCCAGACTGCCCACCAGATTGGCCACCTGGGCGCTTTTCCCAGCATAATTAAAAATACCATGAAGGAACACAGGGTGGAGGAGTTGGTGCCCGGCGATACCATCGTCGTAAATGACCCCTATCGCGGAGGAACTCACCTTCCAGACATCATCATGATTTCCCCGGTATTTTACAAAAACCGGCTCTGGGGTTTTGTGGCCAACCTGGCGCACCATTCAGATGTGGGGGGGATCGCTCCCGGAAGTGTGCCGGGAAATACCACAGAGATTTTTCAGGAAGGAATTCGCATTCCTTCGATCAAACTTTTTAAAGCCGGAGTTCTGCAAGAAGACCTTTTAAAGATGATTCTGGCCAACGTGCGGACTCCGGAGGAAAGAAAGGGGGACCTGCAGGCGCAGATTGCCGCCAATAACCTGGCCATCCGACGGCTCATCGAGTTGATCGAGCGATATGGGGTTGACGACTTGAACTTTTATGCGGAGGAGACGATCCGCTATGCTGAACGGAGAA
>JACRCA010000365.1 GCA_016234425.1 Deltaproteobacteria bacterium
AACGACGAAATGGTACGGGTGCGTTGACGTATTGGTATCGTCGGGCGTGAAAAACCAATCGCTGGTGCCCGAAACCTGTGACCAGCCTCCGCGCAGGCCGTGCCATGCGTTTGTTCCCGCGGGCCAGTCGACGGCGTTGAACATTCCGTTCTTAGCAGGGTAGCGGTCTTTGTTAGTGTTGGTCATCATCTGTGAATCTGTGTCTGGGGGTATCGTGGCATTGCCCCGCGAGTATTCTGCCCCCGCGTCCACCGCCATCCCCGCCGATAAGCCTATAACGAGTAAGATCCATAGCCACCAGGACCCAGATCGCTCTTTCATGGCGTACTTTCTTCTTCAGGCATTTTCCATGAGCTATCCCCCTGTTTGTCAAGAAATTCAAACCTATCGCCCCTGAGAAAGGATCGTTAGCTTCTCCGGTAATACATTCTCCGTGAGTCTGAGTTGAACAAGCCCCTAGGGGTTAATCCTTCGGGATTTATTTTTTTTGGTTAATCTCATGGTTATCCCCCTTCTAGGATTGATAGATTTACTTATATCTTCTTGGTGATCCACACTGACTTCATGCGCCTCTCTCCACCAAGCGAATGGCCTCGAGGAGGTGTTGCTCGTCAAATGGCTTCCGAAGATAAGCAATGGCCCCCAAGCTCATCGCTTCCTCTTCCATCCGATCACGGTCATGGCCGGTTATGAAAATCACCGGAATTTTATTCTGAGACCTGAGCAGATGTTCCTGCAGATTGAATCCACTCATTCCCGGAAGGCGGATATCGAGGATGAGGCAGAACGAGTTCACTCCAAAACCGGAATCGAGAAAATCCTCGGCGGATTTGAACTTACAGACAGCGTATCCGCTGGCTTCGAGCATCAGCCGCAATGAATCGCGGACCGATTCATCGTCATCCACTATCCAGACATTGAGTTTGGCATCGGCCATGATGATCCTGCCTGTCCTTAAACACGCTCCTCTCCCGGGTAGAGAGGATCAAAGTGCGGTGGCGCTCTCTCGGGAGGCCAGCCATTCCTTCAAAAAAGCAATTCTATTTCAGCACAGAATAAGCCGGAATTCTATTGTACTTAGGGGAAAGGGTATTGTACTTTGGTGAGGGGAATATTGACCTTTGGGGGGGTTAACGGCGGTGTTTTAACCTCTCGGCGAAACGGACCAGTTCGGCGAAGGATCTGGCCTTCATCTTCTCCATGATCTGGGCCCGGTGGGCCTTGACCGTCCTCTCGCTCATTCCCAGCTCGTAGGCGATCTCCTTATTGGCCAGACCGGCGACCAGATGGAAAAAAACTTCATTTTCCCGGGAGGTTAAGGTCTTAAGGCGCTGTTGAAGTTTATCTGCTTCCTCATTCTTCGATTGATTCTCCCTTTGCTGGACGACCGCCCTGTTAATGGCATCGAGGAGTTCCTGCTCCTCGAAGGGTTTCTGGAGAAAGTCAATCGCCCCGGCCTTCATGGCCCGGACGCTCATCGGGACCGTACCGTGTCCGGTGATGAAGATCACCGGCAGCGGCGTTTTTGCGGAGTTTAGTTTTTCCTGTAGGTCGAGACCGCTAAGGCCCGGCATTCTCAAGTCGAGGATGAGGCAGCCGAGATCGGCCTGAACTTTAGCCTTGAGGAAATCTTGTCCCGAAACGTAGGTTTTTACATTAAACCCGACCGACTCCAGCAGAAACTTGGTAGATTCACGGACGGACGGGTCATCATCGACAATGAATATGGTAGGCTTCTGGTCAGTCATTAGTCACCTGTTATCAGTTATCAGTTGTCGGTCATCAGTTATCAGTCATCAGTCATCGGCCATCAGTGGTTGATGATCGGTGGCCACAGAATAGATTTGCTTTGTTCATCATGGAGTTGAGCATCCGACCAATTTCCATGAGTTCCCCGGTCAATTGCTCCGCTTGTTTCGTATCGATATACTGGCACGCGCAGGCTTCATCGATCCAGTGCTGAGTCTCCATTTGCTCAGCATCCGCGTCGGTTAGCTTGCTAACGAAATGCCTCTCATAGCGCCGCTTGGCCCAAGCCTCGGCAATCTGTGCACCGATGGACCGGGAAGCTCGTCGGATTTGATCGGTTAGGGAATAGGTTTCCTCTTTCGGAAAGCCTTTCGACATCTCAAAAATAGCGTTCGAGACCTTTCTTGTTTTCCCATAGACCACCAGATCACGAAAACTTTTGACATGATTCAGTTCTCCCATGATCAGCACCTCTTCCTTGTCCACTGATTTACTGATTCCTGTTTACACCGATCACCGATCACTGATCACTGATCACTCATTATCCGTTGTCGGCAGCGTAAAAGAGAATGTCGCTCCTCCGCCCGGGTTATTCTCGCCCCGGATCGAACCCCTATGGGCATGGATTATCCGGGCACAGATGGCCAGGCCCAGGCCCATCCCTCCGGGTTTGGTAGTATGAAAAAGCTCAAACAGCTTCTCCCGCTGCATTTCATCAATTCCTGAACCGAAATCCCTGACGGATACCTTTACGCGCCCATCCTGTTCATTCTCAGTCTTCATCACCAGTTTGCGCAAATCCGGTTTTGGTTTATCCATGGCATCCACAGCGTTCAGGATCAGGTTCAGGAGGACTTGCTGCAGTTGAACCCGATCCCCCGACACCCTCGGCAGATCCCGGGCAAGTTCGGTCTCAATGGACAACCCTTCCAGAACCGAATCGCTGCGAATGAAAGAAAGGCTTTCCTGAAGGACCTCGTTCAGGTCCACCGGGCCATAATGGGGCTCCTCTTTTTTCAATAACCCTCGAACTCCGCTTATCACCTCAGCGGCTCGTCTGTCATCCCGGATGATTCCCTCGAGGGCCTCTCTCGCCTTAGTCAAATTGGGCTCACTTTGTGAAAGAAACCGCTGGGCCGCATTGGCGTAGTTGCGGATCGCGGCTAGGGGTTGATTGAGTTCATGCGCCAGAGAACTGGTGAGCTCTCCCATGGCTGCAACCCGCGTGACGTGGGCAAGCTCATTCTGGCGTTGCCGAGCCTCGATTTCGGCCCGCTTGCGTTTATGGAAATTAACGAAGAGACCCATGATGAGAACAGTCTCGATAACCATAAATGATAGGCTACTGAGGATCACCCACCAGTATTGCTCCCAGATGGACAGTGACTTGAATTTAACCGTACTGCCGGGCGGCAAGGCCTTCTCGCTGATCCCCCAGCGCTTGAGCTCCCGCCAATCATAGGTAGAGACATAGGCCTGTTCTCCGCCGAAGGGAATGGAGGCCGGAGATTCATCCCCCATGACCCGGAGGGCCAGAGCGGCTGCCTCTCTTCCATGCTCCCGGAAGCTCACCAGCCGGCCGCCGACGATGCCAAAACCCAGAAAGGTCTCGGCGAAGCTGAATACCGGTGCTTTCGAGGCTTTGGCAACAAGTTGGAGCGACTCGCGCGGCACGTAAATCTTGCCCGTTTTGTCTTTCAAAAGGCTCGTATAAATGACCAGCGTGTCCGGCAGGAGCGAGCCCACCCGAGACAGGGTTTCTTCCATGGAAAGCTTCGTCAGATCGATCAATCCGATCCTTCCCGCATAGGCTCCGAAACCCTGGCGAAAGCCCTGCTCCATGTAGACATCGTTGGGCGCGGTGCCTCCAACCAGGGCAATGCGTTTCGTTTCGGGTTTCAGGTGCAGGGCGGAATCCATCACATCGGTAACGGGGTTTGCCAGGATGGTGCCGGTCACAAAACTGCGCGCCCCCGAGCGCTCCAGCTTCTCTGCATGGCTCTTGCCAATCACTGCAGCGATGACCGGTACGCCGGGGAAAAGAGCAAGTCTATGGGCCAGCAGAAAATCCAGGGCATAGGGATAAACGGTGATGATGACCCGAAACTCTATTCCCGAGTACTTGCGGCGAAGGAAATCAGCCATGGCCTGTTCATGAAGAGGGTCGCCAAACCGGGATACATCCAGGTATTCGCTGTAAAGTTGGACATCGAAGCCTGGTTTCGAACGAAAGGCCTCCTCGATTCCCTGGTCGATCATCAGATGGGCCGGATGGGTCTTGTCCTCGCTGTAAAGGATTAGAACCCGTTTCATCTCTCCCGGCTGCGCTCCGTACAAGGGCTGGAAAATCAAAAGCAACAGCAGAGCTGAAAAAACAATCCGATAGATACGCTTCATAATGGTCTTCAAATTTTCGAATAAAGAAAAACGATTTTTTTTAAACGATCCTGAAAGTCAGCCTCCCGGATTTCCAGGATCGTTCGGGCCCAGGCCTTCAATTCTTCTCTTTCTTGGGGAGTGAGCCAGACATAGGCCTTCTCCCAGGCTTCCCGGAGCTGAGCCTCTGCCGCAAAGGCCGCTTCGACCAAGGCTTCCAGGGGCAGACGGATTTTGAGGAAGGCGGCCAGGCCCAGCAGGTGCAGGGCGGGGTGGCCCGGATCAGGCCGAGTCCCAGGCCCGCTGCGGCCAGGAAGCGGACCACTTCCACATCCTTGACGGCCACCGCCAGCAGATAAACCCACGGCTGTAGCATCGGGAAATCCAGGCCGGCGGAGCGGCCGGCGTTCTGCAGGGCCCCGGAAAAACGGAACTGATAAAACTCCGGGCGGCCGTGAAGCAGGGCGTGGGCGAGCTCGTGCTGGACCAGGCCCTGGACCACCTCCCCGGCAGGCCCCGGATCTTTTTCAGGCTGACATGGATCCGGGGGAAGCCCCTCCAGGCTTCATGGGTGGCCAGGAATTCGGATTCCCCGCCGGTGGTGATACCCAGTTCGGCTTTTTCCCGAGCGTCGAATTCCTGAAAATCCCGTTCCTTTTCCCAGAGGTGGATGGCGATCCGTTCCGGGGCCGGCCGCCGCGGACCGGTACCGATCACCGCTTCCGCCCATTGCCGGACCTGGGCGGAAAAAGAGGGGTCGATAGTCCCTTGTGGAAAAAGATCGATG
>JACRCA010000370.1 GCA_016234425.1 Deltaproteobacteria bacterium
CCCGATGTCCTACAATGGCTAAAGGGGCTCCCCAAAATGCCTCAATTATGTGCAGTAAAATATTAACCAGAGGGGAAAAATATGGGATAATCCAGAAATGAAGGAGCTCTACTTCACATAATCCAGAGCTTCACATAACATTTCTTATGTTGAGCTCAACATAAGATGTGGCTGTTCATCAATGCCCAGGCAACCACTCTGGTTCCTGTTTCCCGAGTTACCTTCCTGATCCTCGAGATAAAATCCTCACGGTCTTGATCATCCTGAAATATCTGACTCCCGGCGATTCCACGAACCATCACATGGTGGAGAGTCCCGGGAGCATCCAATCGGGCTCGACGCGGCATACCGCTTATTTACCACAACCCCCTGACCCATGTAAAGTGTTAATTTTCAACTACGTCCCTTTAAAATCAGCGTTTATCTAATGTTGGAGCTGGCGGCTGGAAGAGGAAAAAGTCATATATCGAACGGGCAATGTGCGCAATCGCACGTTCTCGTTCTGAAATCCCTTTTTCCGATGATTTCACGAAGACGGCGATGGCCACATGTCCAGCGTCGTCTGGAAGCGTGATGATCCCCACGTCATTTATGATCCCATCCATTGTGCCAGTCTTGTGAGGAACGACCGTTTCTGGAGGCAGGATGCCTTTGAGCCGCGCCTCCCCCGTTTTACAGCGCTGCATAACATCGAGGAGCAGCACTCCACTCTCACGTTTCAGCAGATCCCCGCGGTAAATCCGTTCTAACAACATCACCATGGCCTCGGGCGTACATGTATCCCGGGGATCCACCTCGAACTTGCTGGCTGCTGCTTTCCTCGACTCGGGGGTCGTTGCCTCATAGAGTTTTTTAAAGAGTTCGAGCGTCCATTCAGTTTCTGGCGGTAATGTGTAGCCCGCCCAGTCAGCAATCAAATTTATGGTAGGGCGATTGATTTCCATATCCTGGATGCCCAGCGCTCTCATCCGAGCTGTGACAGCTTCTGGGCCCCCCGCCAGGCGCAACAGCACATCAGTAGCACTATTATCGCTGATCACCAGCATCAGTTCGAGAAGATTCCGGACTGAAAGCACCACTCCGGGCTTATTTATGAGGTGGGTCAGTGTTCCGCCCCCCGGATGGAGGTCACTTGCCTTCAGTTCAATCATCTGGTCGAGCGTTATCTCTCCTCGCTCGACCCGGGTGAGAAGTTGAACGGCGATAGGAACCTTATAGGCGCTGGCCATGGGGAAGCGCTCACTGGAATTGAAGGCTACCCTGCGACCGGACTCGATGTGAATGGCACTGACCCCAACAGTTCCCCCTGCTAATTTAGCTGCCCGGGTGATCTCACGTCCGAGCCGCTGGAACGGGACATCAGTAACGGGGGTTGTCTCGGGTTTAGCAGGGGTTTGAGCAAAACCTGCTGTAGAAAGGGAAAGGAGTAAAACCAACGAGAGGATTCTCAGTAATGGATTCATGCTGATCAGCCCCTCCTTACATAGGGATTGTGGGGTCAGTCTCGCACAGGGGTATTCAATTTCCCAAGTATATGCTTTATTATTTTTCGTCTGTTCTACTTTTCTGAGATTCTCGACAATGGGGATAAATCTCTTTTGAATCTCGGCTGCAAGTCCAACAGTCGATATCCCAGTTTATTGCTTCTCACCGATCGGACGCCTCCATTCTTTGTATTGGAAGTGGTAACAGAATTTACCTATAAGAAACCCTGAGCTTTCTGGCCGCTAATCTCAATTTTGCATCCGTCGTCCACAAAGGTGTCCCCGACAGCTGGGCGGAAGCCAGGAGATGGGCATCGACGAACCCGATCCCCATCCCTATAAGCCCGTTCTCTTCTATAAAATAGAGGAGTTCATCCAGAGAAACAGTTGGAGCCATGGGAAGGGATTGAAGAAGGGAAAGAAACTCTTTCCTGTTTTTAATGTTACCGCAGGCCAATTCACCGATTATAAATAGATGGCAGACGACCTGGTCATCCAATAGCAATTCTTCGAGATGGTGGCTTCCCTCCCGGAGATGGGCAACCCATATAGAGGTATCAGCAATGACCACGGCTATGATTTAGCTGGCCTAGGCCTTCGAATTGGGCGAAGGCTCTTTTCTGTTCCCCCCAATTTAGCAAGCCGCTTGCAACTTTCCCGGGCTATCAAGGCTTCCAGTCCAAGTCGCACCAAAGCAGTCTTTTCCTTAACTCCGGTCAGACGAGATGCCTTCTCCAAAATTTCATCGTCTATGTTCAAGGTTGACCTCATATGCATAAGTATGCATCATTTGAGCATATATGTCAATGGCAAAATCTTGCCCCGCGGACGCCCGAGTGAGAAAGGGGGCGTAGGTCCGATGATTCCGAAATAACATTCGCCGAAAATTTGTTTTCCAATTACAACGACCTGATCGAACCTACAACCCCTCTTTTCTGCGAGCATATGATCAATTCCGCGTCAAAAAAGTCAATAGAAGTTGGAAACATAATGGGGGGTTTCTCTTGACTTTCTCCAGGAAGGCTGATTAGAATCAGGTTGAGGGAGTAGGGAGGAAGAATTAAAAGGAGGTCATTAAGAAGCCTATCGGAAACGCCTACTTTGAATATCAAGGAAAGATAAGAGCAGCGCCCGTTGTGTTTGGTGACAAAGGGGTATTTTTGTTAGGCGCTACGACCATTGAGGCTTTGGGGATGATCCTGGATCCCATTCGTAGAGAATTGAAACCTCTTCCTATGGTGCTCATGTAAACCTAAATGTTCCATCATTGCGCAGGGTAACTTTCAGATCCTACTAAGTAAATTTTTCTAGTAAATTTTTAGGGGTAAGTGACAGTTTTAGGGATAAGATCTCAACAAGGGAGAGAATATTTCTGCGGAAGAAACTATCGAGCGATTTAGAAATGTGGAGTGTTGAGATCTGACCGCAATTTTGTTGCCTCCCCGAATAGAAAACAATGAGTAGAGATGAACTGGCGAAAGAATTAGATGTGTGGCCCTGGGATGTTGACGACTGGCTTCTTTTAGGATGCCCCGCGAGAAAAATTCGAAGGCAGTGGGAATTCGACATTGAACTGGTAAAAATTTGGTTAAAAAGCGAAAAAATCAAAATTAAACGAATTAAGCCACATCGTTTGCCGACAAGACCTTTATTCGACCAACGTTGGTCCGGAAAACGATGCCCGATTTGTACTGACAGAGGATTTCCTGGAGAAAAGGCGGGGAGGCTTTACAGCTTTGGAGAGATATTTGAGGGGCAGTGGCATCTTAGAAGAACTGGAATCCCATGCGGACATTCTCAAAATTTAAACTATATATTATGAATTCCTACAATTATTGGTCCTTCCTGCCCAGTTGGCGGTGCGGTTTCGTTGAGTTCTAACTTTGCCCAGTGGCAATAAAAAATTTGGGCAGTTCATTTCACCTTTTGGGAAAATGTAATGTAAACTCCTAAAATTTTTTCTCCATGTAAGCAAAAGTTCCCTACCCGAAACCGCAAGCATACTCTCTGATGGGAAATGGGACGTCGGGAAATGGGACGTCCGTGCAGAACGTGCTTTGATTTTCTGTAATAGCATTTATTTTCCTCTCTCTTTGCTATGCATTTTCTGCACGGACGTCCCATCTTTTCTGTGCTTAAGTTTTGACCATACTTAATCGCTTGGAGGAGGAAAGTTATGAAAGCCAAGGCCGCAATCCTTTTTACAGTAGGACAGAAATTAGACATTCGAGAAGTTGAGGTAGAGCCCCCCCGGTCTGGAGAAGTCATGATCCGGATGGCCGCTGCCGGCATTTGTCACAGTGACCTCCATGTGATGACCGGCCATCTGGTAGCTCAACTGCCCGCCATCCTGGGCCACGAAGGGTCAGGAATCGTGGCGGAAGTGGGGCCGGGAGTGACGAATGTAAAGCCGGGGGATCAAGTCATCCGCCTGTGGCGCCTCTCCTGCGGGATATGTGAATACTGCAGCAATGGCCGCCCGGCCCTTTGTGCTGAGGGTTTACAAATCCGAATGACGGGGCGCCTCCTGGATGGTACCACCCGGTTCAAACTCGACGGGATGGAGATCAAACATTTTGCCGGAGTCTCCAGTTTTTCCGAGTATTCGGTGATTCCCGCAAAAGCGGTGGTCAAGATCCCTGACGATTTCCCGCTCGACAAGGCGACGCTCCTCGGGTGCGGAGTGATCACAGGCGTAGGAGCCGTATTCAACGCCGCCCGGGTCAAGCCTGGAAGCAGCGTTGCGGTCTTTGGTTCAGGGGGGGTGGGCATCAATGTCATCCAAGGTGCCGCCATCGCGGGTGCAGAAAAAATCATAGCCGTCGACCTCCTTCCGAACAAGCTGCAGTTTGCCAAACAGTTCGGCGCCACCCATACCATCAACGCCAAGGAAATGAATCCAGTGGAGGTCATCCGATCCCTGACTGGCGGCAGAGGTGTGGACTATGCCTTCGAAGTGATCGGGCTGCCGGCGACGATTCGCCAGGCCTACGATTGCCTCTGCCGGCGGGGGATAGCGGTCGTTGTTGGGGTCACGCCGATGACCACGGAAGTTTCTGTGCCCATCATGACTCTTGTCTTTGAAGAACGGGCCCTGACCGGATCGATCTATGGCTCGAGCCGTCCTCAGATCGACATTCCCATGTTGATCAATCTTTACCGGGCTGGAAAGCTAAAGTTGGATGAGCTATTGACGGGGCGGTACCCCTTGTCCCAGATCAACGAGGCCTATGAAGCCCTTGAGCGCGGAGAGGGATTGCGGAGCATCGCAACATTCTGAGGGCGAATTCACCGCGGTTTGACCGCAGCGAGTTCGTCGGGAACCGGGGCTACCAGAGGGTGGGGAGTTTCAACCTATCTTGCCCTGCGTGTCCAAGGAAGAGCAAAGGGAAACTACTCTTCTTTCTCGGTCAGATTGTCTGACCGCATCGAGGACGAGTTGGGTGCTGAGAACTTCTTCACCAGAAGCTATTGCTTTTCGGCCTTGGCCGATGGCCGCGATGAATTCCTGAAGCTGTAGTGTATAGCTGGAAGGAATCTGCTCTCCGGAGATAATTCTTTTTCCATTTAAATGGAGACGATAACCAAAGCCAAAAGGTTTGCCCGTGGCATATTCCTGTAACCTTATCATCCCCTTGGTTCCAACCAGGACAGCTTCATGGAGGGCAGGAGAGGTACTCAAGGAGAGGTGAACAGAGGCCAACTCTCCCCCATCAAAAGATAAAAAAATATCCGCTTCATCCTCCCCTTCCCATTGAAGATTTCTTCTCGCTGAGGAAGCGAAAACCTGCTGAGGCATTTTTCTCACCCAGGTCAGAATCGAATCCAGCGAGTGGCTTCCTTGGAGCAAAATGACCAGCCCTCCAGCTTCCTCCGATCGTCTCCACCAGTCTGTGGGGGGCGAGGGGAAATGAACCAGGAAAGAAACAATAATTCGGAAGAGCTGCCCAATTTCTGGAAGGTTCCTTTGCAGGGCAAATACAGCATCGGAAAACCTTCTGCTCTGTCCCACCATCAGGGTGACGCTGTTTTGCTGGGCCACCTCCACCATCTCGGTCGCCTGCTTCATATTTAGGGCCATGGGTTTTTCGACCAAGACATGTTTCCCAGCTGTGGCGGAGGCAATAGATACTGGGTGGTGCAGATGATTTGGCAAGGCGATGATCACGGCCTCGATCTCAGGGTTTTGCAGGAGGTCTTCAAATCGGGGAGTAGAAAGCTTTGCTCCGTAACGTTCCTTCGCCTCCCTGGCTTTCTTCTCATCGACATCGGCCACGGCAATGAGTCTGGCGGCGTCTCTCAGGGCCTCGATGGCTGAAAGATGGGCCTGAGCAATGCGGCCACAGCCGATCACTCCGAGCCCCAACCTTCTTCCCACTATCTTTCCCTTCCCTTATTAACTTTCCAGCATTTTGAATATAACCAAAGATGAAATCCGAAGCCCTAATATCTAAATCCTAAAGAAATCCAAAGCCCCAATGCTAATTTACCAAAACTCAGATTCTTGTAACAGTTTAGCTTCTTGAAAACACCCTTTTGCTGTTTCACTTGTGCCGTCATTCCCGTGAAAACGGGAATCCAGGATCAAAAAATAAGACCTGGATTCCTGCTTCCGCAGGAATGACAAGCTTGTATGACCGCCTTATTCCATGGTTTTTCAAAGCGCAAAATTGATACAGATTTTTTAGTTTTTGATTTGAGGAATTCTCCTACTTCAGAAATAGTCTGGGTACCCAGAGAGTGATTTGAGGAAAATAAGTAATGATCGCCAGGGGAACCAATAGGGCGAGCAGAAAAAGCCAGATGGCTCTGCTGATCTTCTCCAGAGAGACTTTGGCAATGCCAGAGGCGACAAAGAGATTGACCCCTACAGGAGGGGTGGCCAGGCCGATGCTTAGGTTGACCACCATTACCACGCCAAAATGCAGGGGATCGATCCCCAATGACTTGATGAGGGGAAGCAGCACAGGTACAAGGATGATGATGACCGCCAGTGTCTCCATGATGCAGCCCATGAAAAGGAGGAAGAGGTTGATCCAGAAAAGGACAAGATAGGGATTCTGGGTCAGGGACCGAATTTCCCCAGCTACCATCTGGGGAATTCCTTCGGCGGCCAGAATCCAGGAGAAAAGAGAAGCATTGGCCACCAGAAGCATGATACCCCCGGACATGATGGCGGTATCTTTCAAAATGGGCCATAGCTTTTCGAGCTTCAGCTCTCGGTAGACGAATATGCCGATGATCAGAGAATAGAAGACTCCTGCTCCTGCTGCCTCTGTAGGGGTGAAGATTCCAGTAAGAATGCCGCCAAGAACCAGTAAGGGCATGAGGATAGCTGGAAGGGCATCGAGAGTGGTTCTAAAAAATTCCTTCCAGGTAATCTTGAAGGCTCGGACCGGATGATTTTGCTTTACGGCGTAGTAGCGGGCGACCACCATCAAAGCCGCGGTAAACATCAACCCC
>JACRCA010000360.1 GCA_016234425.1 Deltaproteobacteria bacterium
TGTCTCTTACCTTTCATTGAATTCCCCCCCCTAAAATTCCAGTATTGTCAAAAATAACCACAGAGGCCTCAGAGAACCTATTTATTTCAAGAAGTTTAAAAACTGCCATAACCTCCCCTCTGTGTCCTCTAAATGATTAATTGATTTCTCCAGGCCTAAAGTGCGATGAATTTCGAGAGCACACCATATTATTATCTCGGTTATCTCTCTTAAAGGAAACTCTTTTGGAGAACACAGAGTAACTCTCTGTGGTCTCTGTGGTTCCGTATATTCTCCGACATTTTAGGAATTTTATAACAGGCTTCCAACGGGCGCAATGACTTTTCTTTCTTTGCTCACCTAGTATCGCGTCTCAGAAATAACGGGCATTAATTAAGATGCCCTTTCTCACTTTACGGGGGTCAGGCCGAAAGTCCAATTCCACAAACTTTGACCTGGACCGGGGGCCGGGGTGATTCGCGCCGGCAGCCTCGGCCGGGAAACAAGTGGCTAAGAAGATTCATATTGGTTTCCGCCGCAGGAGGCCGGGCGTCTCTTCCCGCCCCATCCACGGAGTAAGAATCGCCTTAGGATGCCAAGCGAAGCGACCTGGCCCCCGGGCCTTCGGCACAACTAACGACTTTGTCTACTTGTTTCTGGGACACAACACTAGTTCCATACGGCCAGGGCATAAAGTTCTTTGTCGACCAAAATTCCGTAAATGGTACCGATCATTCCTGACTCTAATTCTTCCCTTCCCTGAGGCAGCGGATCCATCCACCGAAATCATCGAGCACGGTATACACGACGGGAACGTCAACAGGGTGGAATTTATCAGTCCCCCGATGATCAACCGCGGGGGCCATGGGGGCAGCTGGAAATGTTCAGGCTTGAACTCGACCAACTGATTGACGCGGGAGCTTCAGGCTCGCAGTAAGGAAAGCTTTATTTCCATCAGACCGTCTCTTCGAGTGGCCAGAGAAAAGCTTTGATCCCTTCCTTACCCAAAGGAGTGGCTTTTAACACTCGGACTTTTTCCATGAGGAGAGATGCCTTGCCATCTTCGAGGGCGACGGATAGAAAGGCATTGGTCTTGGGCCATATATGCGTTCCCAAATGGGGACCGCTGGTTTTCCCCCGGCCAAGGGCTCTTTCCCATTTGGTATATCCGACTATGTCCAAGGAGGAGAGCACTTCCATCACCTCTTCTTCAATTCCCACGTAGTAGGAAATCAAGACCATTTTCATCCTCTTCCCCCTTCTTCCCCTTTGTTCGCCTCTCTCCTTTTCCTCTCGGTCCTTTCTTCAAACACAGAATAAAGCGTGGGAACGAAGATGAGCGTGATGAAGGTGGAAACCAAAAGGCCTCCAGCGGCTGGAGCAGCCAGGGGCTGCCAGAACTCAGAAGCTTCCCCTCCGCGAACTGCCAGAGGCAAAAGCCCGAAAAATGCCGCAAAAGCGGTCATCAACACAGGCCGAAGCCTGGTCCGCCCGCCGGTCATCACCGCTTCTCTTACGCCCATTCCCCTGGCCCGCAATATATTGATATAATCAATCAATATAATCCCGTTTTTGGCCACAATCCCCACCAGCATGATCAGACCAATGAAGGAAGGGACCGAAAGCCGGTGGCCGGTGAGCAAAAGGGTCCAGATAACTCCGATAAGAGCGAATGGAATGGCAAAATACATGATCAGGGGATCTCGGATGGATTCAAACTGGGAAGCCATAACCATATAGACCAAAACCATTCCTAAAACAAGGGATAGGAGAAGCCAGCGGAAGGCTTTCTCCTGTTCCTCTCGTGCCCCTCCAAACCTAAGGCTAAAGCCCGGGGGGAGAGCCAGGGTAGAAAGTTTCTCTTTAGCTTCTCGGACTACGCTACCCAGGTCCCGCCCGTAAATGTCGGCCATCACCTTCACGATCCTCTGCTGCCCTTTCCGTTCAATGCGTACGGGTCCCACCCCTTCCTCAACCCTGGCCACGTTGGAGAGACGAATCTGCTTTCCCGCAGGAGATTTTACAAATAGCAGACCTATATCTTCGATTCGTTGGCGGTCTTCCTCCCGGAGCCGAGGATAAATGTCAAACTCCTCCCCCCCGGCGCGGAATTTGGCCGCCCGTTCGGCCTCTCCTCCGATGGCAATTTTCACGGTGTTTGCGATGTTGGACACACTAAGGCCCAGGAGGGAGGCTTTATCTCGATCAACCAAAACACGCAATTCAGGTTTTCCTTCTTCCCGACTGATTTCCACGTCAGTCAGTCCTTCAATGCCCGAGAGGATTCGGGCGACTTCATAAGAAACACGGCGGGCATCCTCCAGGTCCCATCCCCAGACTTCCACCTGAAAAGCTCTCCCTCCTCCAAGAACGAGACCAGATAAAGGGTCCTCGGTGCTGAAGCGGATTATTGATCCTGGGATTTCTTTGACCAGGGGCCTCAAGGCATGGACAATCTCTTTGTTAGACGTCTGGCGATCATCTTTAGGAACCAGTCTGCCCATGATCATACCCAAATGGGTGCCCTCTTTTCCGCCGAGAAAAGTCCCCAGGCTGATCCGCCCATACCCCCACCGGGAGAAATACGTTTTTAGTTCGGGGGTATGTTTGATCATGATGCCTTCCACTGCCCGGCTTACCTTCTCCGTTTCTTCCATTCTCGTGCCGACAGGAAGCTCGATATTAATTCGAAACTGGCTCTGGTCCGCCTCAGGCATGAACTCCGTGCCGACGAAGGGTACGAGCAAAAGGCTCAATAACAGGAAGGTTGCACCACCACCGATGATAAACTTCCGATGATTCAGGGCCCAGCCTAAAGCATTACGGTACCTGTTATCCAGACCTTCAAAAACCCTTTCGCCAATGGCCTTCATTGTGGCGAACTTTCCCTTCTTTTTATGCTCTTCCAGATGGAGAAATTTGGAGGAAAGCATGGGAACCAAAATCAGGGCCGAGGCCAGAGAAGCCATCAGAGCCAGGACGATGACAAAGGACATCTGCCGGAAGAGAATCCCGGAGATGCCTTTCACGAAAACGATGGGGAAAAATACAGCGGCCATGGTTAAAGTGGCGGCGATTACGGCATTGCCCACCTCAGCGGGAGCAAAGATGGCTGCTGTTCGTGGCCTTTCCCCGGCGCTCTGGTGGCGATGGATGTTTTCCAGGACAACAATGGAATCATCGACCACCAGCCCGATGGCAATGGTGAGAGCGCTCAAAGTCAGAACATTCAGGGTATATCCGCCGAAATACATCAGGGCAAAAGTAATGATCAGAGAAGTTGGTAAGGAAACGGCAATGATGAGACCGCTGGTGAGATGACGGAGGAAAAGAAGGACGACGAGGACCACCAGGATGAGGGCAATGATTCCCGTCTCTGAGACCCGGGCTACAGCCAGCTTGATGTTAAGGGCATTATCGCGAACCACGGTCATTTTCACGTCAGGAGGTAAGTTTTTTTGGATTTCCTTCAAGGCAGCCAAAACGCGATCACTCACGGCCACCGTGTTCGCCCCCGATTGTTTCTGGACAAGGACATAAAGCCCTCGTCTTCTGTCCACCCGGACATCCTGGGTGAGTTCTTTGAAATCATCCTTTACCGTGGCAATATCTTTGAGATAAACCGGCGAGGCATTATGGTTTCCCACGATTACCCGTTCGACTTCCTCCACCTTGAGTTCCATGGGAGTGCGGACGATATAATCCATCCGCCCCGTCTTCAGGTGTCCCCCAGGAAGGTCCAAATTGGCGGCATGGATGGCATTTACTACTTCCAGAATGGAAAGGTCCCGAGCTTCCAGCCGCTGCCGATCGAGGTTTACGGAAATCTGCCGCTCCAATCCTCCGCGCACTTCTGCCGCGGCTACGCCGGGAATGGTTTTCAGGACATCGCAGACTTCCTTATCGATGACGTGGTAGAGTTGCGGGAAACTTTCTTCGGCCGTAAAACCCATAAATAGGATGGGGAACATAGAGATATCGAACTTGAAAATGTAAGGCTCTTGGGCATCATCGGGCAACAGGGGTTTGACCAAGCCAATCTTGTCCCTAACGTCATTGCTGGCGGCATCCAGATTGGTCCCCCAGTCAAATCTAAGCGTGATCACGGAGAGATCGTCCTGGGAGATGGATTCGATTTTATCCAGGTTGGAAACCGTGGCCAGCTGGGTTTCCAAAACCTTGGTGATCCGGCTTTCCACTTCCTGGGGACCTGCCCCTTCATATTTTGTGACCACCCCGATGGTGGGAATTTCAATCTCCGGCATAAGATCGATCCCCAGGCCGGTCAGGGAAACCAGACCCAGAATGATCATGGCCAGAAAGATCATAACCGTAGTGATGACCCGATTGACGCCGAACTCCGGAAGGTTCATTTAGATTCCCCTATACTTTCCTTAATAATTTTCACTTTAGACCCGGGTTGAAGCCTGTTTTGCCCCTTGACGACTAAGTTCTCACCTTCTTTCAGGCCCTCCAGAACTTCCATCAACAGCCCGCTTCTTTCCCCCAGGGTCAATTTTCGCCGGACGGCCTGATCTCCTTCTACCACAAAGGCGTAAGAAACGCCCGTAACCAGGTCTGTGATGAGGATATCCCGGGAAATAGTCAGGGTTTCCTTCTGCCCCACAAAGAGGCGAATGTTTGCGAACATCCCGCTTTTCAGGCGCAAATTAGGGTTGGGAATCTCCACCTCTACGTTGAAATTGCGGGAGACAGGGTTGATCTCCGGAATGATCCGGGTTACCCGCCCCTGGTAAATATCTCCGGGCAGAGCGTCCAGCTTAATCTCGCATGGGGTCCCAATTTTCAGCCGGGAAAAATCCCGCTCCGAAACCGGGGTTACAACTTTCACTCGACTTACGTCAGTGAGTTTCAGGATTTCCGTCTTGGGGGCCGTGTAGACCTGGACTCCTTCATCCACGAACCTGGCGGTAATAAGCCCGGCAAAGGGGGCTTTCAGGATCGTATCGCTCAAGGTGTTCTTGGCCACTGCCAACCCGGCCTCCGCCTGCCTTACCTGCGCCCGGGCAATTTCCAGCTCCTCATCGGTGGGGCCCTTAATCAGCATATCCAATTGTTCTTTGGCCTGACGGACCTGGGCGATAGCCGACTCATACTGGGCGATGACGACATCTAATTCGCGCTTGGCGACAAGGTCGGCGGCTGCCAATTGTTTAATTCGCTGATATTCCTTCTCCATACTTGTAAGGTTGGCCTGGGCTTGGTGGAGGGCAGCCCTGGCTTGCTCAATTTTCTCTGGCCGGGTGCCTGCTAAAAGATTGGCCAGATTGGCCTTGGCCGTGGCCAGAGCAGCTTCAGCCTGCCTGACCGCCAGGAGGAAATCAGTCTCCTCAAGTTTTACAATTACGTCCCCGGCTTTGACGAGATCTCCTTCCTTGACAAAAATCCTCTCAACCCTTCCAGCGATTTTGGGGGTTGTGACCACTTCCTGATGGGGGAGCACAGTTCCCACCGTGCAAATCTCCAACCGGAGCGGCTCTTTCTTGAGCCTGGCCACCTGGACGGGGATGGACTCTTCTATCTTTTTTTTATTATTGGTTTCTTTACTGGTCGAAGAAGAGCAACCTAAGCTGAGCGCAATGCAGATGATGAAAATCGCTAATATTTTTTTCATTTTGTCCCTCTACTTGATTCCGATAGCTTTCTCCAAGCGGGCTTTGGCGATACTGTAGTCGGTCTCGCTTTTCCCGCGGATATCCCCTGGAAGATGAGTTTCAGAATCCGTGCAAGTCCTTCCCGGCCAATTGCCATTTCCGAGTGGCCAAGATGCACTTCCATGGCCACGTTGATCGCCCCCATAATAGCCCAGGCCATTCCCTCGGCATTTTCCCTGCGGAACTCTCCCCGGCGTATTCCCTCATCTACCAGAAGCCGAATGGCCTGCTGGAACTTAAGGTGATAGGCATCAAAATCAAAAAAAGGCGCTCCCTGATGGGGCCCGTAATAAATGGCATACATAACCCTCACAACTTTGATATTCTCGAGCAAAAGAGAAAAGGCCCGATCAGAGAGGCGTAGCAACTTCTCCGTCGCACTCCCTTTCTCCTCAAGGGAGGCATCAAGAAGAGCGTCCAACTTGGCGAAGGCCTCGCGCATCAGCTCCAGGTAGATTCCTTCCTTACTCTGAAAGTAGTAATAAAGGGCAGGTTTGGTCACCCCCGCTGAAGCCACAATTTCCCGCACGGTCGTGGCCGCATAGCCCTTCTGGGTAAATAACTCCGCGGCTCCTTCCAGCAGCCGCTGGCGGACGGAACCTTCCGCTGCTGCGGTTTTGATCCCCGCTGTAGCCATCTTTTCCTCCGATTTACGCCGGTAGGTTCTCTTTAATGTATTTACCTACCGGTAAGTATATAATCGTCACTGCATGATGTCAACTGAAAAAAATCCATCAAATTATCCTTTTCTGAAAAGGATTGGTTCGGCGGAAGATACGGAAAAATTAATGATGCAGATGGGTTACAATATTGCAAAAAGGTCAGGCGTTCATTTCTTGGGAAGATCTGTGGAGGGTAGAGAAAGCGGTAAGGCACTACCGCACAGAGACCGGTTTTCCCTCCCCGTAAACCAGCATCCGGTGAGTTTTTTCGATACGATCCCAGTTCTCTTCGCGGTCTAAAGACCAGTAACGGCCGATGACTGAAGCTACCCGTCCCAATCCCAGGTTTTGCATCTCCTTTTCGATCAACTCAATATACTGAGCCCCACTCTCTTTGCGTTCCCCCCTCCTGCCGAGCATGGCATGGAGATAAAGCTTTCTCACAGACTGCTGCTTGGCCAGCTTTAATAAAGCCAAAAGATGGTTCACCGACCCGTGGGAGCTGAAGAAGGAGACAATTCCCAGAAGATGGAGGTTTTCTCTCTCCTTCTTTGCCCCCTTCATGGCCCAGAGAAAGGCTTCATTCTGGAAAAAGGCCCCGTCCTCAATCGCCCGGTCAATGCGCAGGCGGTCGGAAGAAATTCTCCTGCCCGCCCCGATGTGTAGATGCCCGACTTCTGAGTTTCCAACTGTCCCCTCTGGAAGACCCACAGCTTCTCCCGAAGCCTCCAATATGGAGAAGGGGTATCTCTTCTGCAAATCATCCATTACCGGTGTATGGGCATGGGCGATCAGGTTTCCTTGAGTTTCTGAGCGAAACCCCCAGCCATCCAGCACGATGAGCAGGATTCTCTTCTTTTCATTCGGCGGCAGCGGATTGAGCAAAAGACTTTGCCCGGTCATCGCAGAAGGCCCGGGAAGGCCAAGGATTTGCAAAACTGTGGGGGCAATGTCGGATAACTCTCCTTTTGGGCGTAACTTCCAGGAAAATCGGTTTTCTTCCCTCGGATGGACGATAATAAAAAGGACTGGACTGTCCGTATGGCCGGTGTCAATGGAGCCATCGGGATAGAACCATTTTTCCACTGTCCCATGGTCAGCAGTGACCATCGCCATGACTCCGGCTTTGCGCGTCGCTTCCAAGACCTGGCCGAGGTGAAAATCCACGCTTTCCACGGCTCTCTCGATGGCTTTTTCATTCTCCATATGCCCTACCACATCGATGTTGGCGAAGTTGGCGAAAATGAGATCAATTCCTTGATCTGCCAGTTTCTGAATGACTGCCCCGGCTACCCCGGCAGCGCTCATTTCCGGTTTCTGATCGTAAAATGGGACGTCTTTCGGCGAGGGGACCACGATTCTCTCTTCTCCGGGAAATGCCTGGCGAATTCTGCCGTTAAGAAAATAGCTCATATGGATGGCTTTTTCTGATTCGGATACTTTTACCTGCCTTAAGCCATGTTTGCTCAAGGTTTCACTCAGTGTATCGTAGATCTCTTTTTCAGGGGAGAAAGCGATTTTGACATTAAGACGCCTATCATAAGGGATCATGGTTACGAAATTCAGATGAATATTCCGGGCCACGGAAAAATGACTGAAATTCTTGTCCAAAAAGCTCTGGCAAAGCTCTACCTCCCTCTCTCCCCGAATGTTATAAAAAATCACATAATCTCCATCCTTGAATCTGCCGATAGGTTTTTCATTTCGATCTACTAGAACCCGTGGCTCCAAATATTCATCGTCCTCCCCACGCAGATAGGCATTTCGAATGGCTTCAGCCATGGGATATTTTCTTTTTTTTTCTTCCAAATTTTGTCCCTGCCCTCTCAGCTTTCGCTCTCCCTACATGTATTATCATTGCTTATGCTCCAAGGGATGTCAATTATTCGTTGAAAATTCCCATTTTTTTCTTGTTTCGGACATTCATTCTCTCTTATACTTTTCTTAGGAATCATCATGACGGGCTCGACACCCGCGAACGATGAAAATCTAACTCTTATTTCCCTCCCCCTGGGATGGGGGGAGGTGTGAAAAAATTGATTACATCCTTCTCCCCCTTGTCCGGGTCCGGGAGCGGGGGGCGGTGAGCGCAGGCAGCATCGGCGGGAGAAGACTCTGCTAAATGGTTCAAGCGTCCGTCCGAAAAGGGAGGCGGGGTGCTTTTTCCCGCCTGATCCATGGAAGAATAACTGCCTCATGATGCCAAGCGAAGCGCCTCCCGCTACCGGACCTGCGAAGGCCATCTGATGTTACGCCAGGTTCTGCAACTTGGCACTAGCATAA
>JACRCA010000364.1 GCA_016234425.1 Deltaproteobacteria bacterium
CGCTGTAAAGCCTGCAATCAGGAGGAGATAAAAAAGCGCTGCAATTGGAATAAAAAACTGGTACCCCTGTTTTATGACTGTTTTCAAACTTTCCACATTGGGCATTCCCTTAAGGCCTAGCTTGAAAGACTCCAAATCGACAACCACATATGCCGAGATGTAATAAAGCAATGCCGGGATAACTGCGGCCCAAGCGATCTTGGCATAGGGAATCCCAGTCAATTCGGCCATCAAGAAAGCACCAACGCCCATGATAGGGGGCATCAATTGAGCGCCTTCTGAAGATAGAACCTCTATAGCTCCTGCTGTATGAGGCTTAAACCCCAACTTTTTCATCATGGGAATAGTAAAAGTTCCAGTTGTAACCACATTTCCAATTGAACTTCCCATCATCGTACCTGTTAGCCCACTAGCAACGACAGCGCATTTGGCTGGTCCACCCCTCGTTCTCCCTACAAAGGCATTGGCAAATTTCATAAAGAACTCACCAGCTCCGGTTTGTTGTAATGCTGTGCTGAACAGCAAGAACATGAAAAGATAAGTAGCAGCTACCGCGATGCCCAGTCCAAAAATCCCCTCATGGGAATAAGCCGTTAAGTAAACAAACCGATTAAAATCCATGCCGGCATGTCCCAAAATACCAGGCAAGTAGTTGCCAAAAAGGGTATAGCCAATCGCTAACAGAGCGATTATAAATAAAGAAAAGCTCAATCTCCTGACGGCTTCAAGAACCATTAAAATGATCACAAAGCCTAGAAATATTTGAAGGTTGGATAAGTAAGTGGCTCCGATAGCAGATAGGATCTCTTCCCAGAAATAAACCATGTACCCGAGAGATATTGTTGTAAATGCTACGAGCAGAAAATCGATTCCAAAGGTCAAACGCCGCTGCCCCAAGGGCTTCGATGAACAAAAAAATATAATTAGCATAACGGCTAAAAAGATGGCTCGATGGACAAGGGTCGTTTTATATGGTCCAAAAATGGTGGCGTAGAAAAGGTAAGCGCAAAGAGAAATCGCGAAGATAGATATTATTTTTTCTATAAGGTTGCGGTTTACCATTTTCCCTCATATGGGATTAAGGCTTTGTTCCTAAATACATTCAACTCTCTCCCTCTACTCAAAAATATTTAAAGTAATAAGTATTAGGTCAGCTTTGCCCGCATTCCTATACCCATGTTTCTTTCCAGCGGCCACTGTCAGGGCAGCTCCTTTCTTCAGGGAAAGGGTTTGGCCTTCGACGGATGCTTCTCCTTCACCCTCGAGAATGAAAAAAATATGGGCGTAAGGATCAATATGTTCTGGAAATTCTCCACCGGGCCTGGCCAAGGTGAGAGTGGCTTTAAGCCCAGATGGGAAAATTTTAGTAGTGAGACTTTTCCTAAAAATTTCTTTCGTCTTTCCCCCGAAAGGTTCCCACGGCAGTTCGTCCAAGTGAATTAGCTCAGGAATCATGGCCAAATTTCCTTTCTCCTTTTCCCTTGATTCTTCGATCTCCAGGATAGAGGATGAATTCACTTTATCAAAAAGCCCTATTCGGAGCAAGCTGGAAAAGAACCCCCTTAGAACTGCCCTGCTTAAACCCCGGCTTCATCCACCAGCTGGATAAGGTGCTTGACTTCTACGGGCGAACCTTTCTGGCCCAGCTGGTCCTTCAGCTGCAACATACATCCGGGGCAGCCTGTGACCACGACCGAAGCTCCCGTAGCCTCGATGTCTTCTATCTTGCGGCGGCTGATTTGCTTGGAAAGATCGTAGTGGTAAAAACCAAAAGACCCCCCACCCCCGCAGCACCGCTGAGAGTCGCGCATTTCCACCAGAGTCACGCCTGGGAGACCTTTGATCACTGCTCTGGGTTGCGCAAGGACCCCCTGCCCACGGTTTAAATGGCAGGGGTCATGGTAGGTAACTTTTAAAAAGGTTCCTTTTTCCGCTTTAGTTAAGTCAATTTTGCCAGTCAAAAATTCCGAGATGTCCTGGACTTTGGTTCTGAAGGCCCCGACGCGGTCCTTCCATTCCTGGCTTTCTCCCTCCACCAGAACTTTATAACTCTCCTTCAGGGCGGTCCCACAAGTAGCACAGGCGACAACCACGGCATCGAGCTGGTAAGGGGCAAAAGCTTCCGCGTTTATTTTTAACAATTCCAGCCCATTTTTAATATCGCCAGACATGAAGACCGGAATGCCGCAGCAAGTTTGCTTCTTGGGGAATACCACCTCTATTCCATGGCGGCCCAGAACGCAGATGAGCGAGCGACCAATGGCCGGTTCGACGAAATCGATGAAACAGCCAGCAAAAAGTCCGACCCGCAGGGTCGTTGGGCCTTTGGCGGGGGCGATCACCTCAGAAAATTGCTTGCGTAGCGGAGCATCGCTGATATCCGGGATCAACCTTCCTTTCCCAAAGGCGGAAAGAAAGAAGGGAAGATGCCGCAGTTTTCCGTTGCCCTTCGGCGGAGTGAACATTTGTAAAAAGGAGAAGACCTTCAAAGCTTTCCCGAAGAGAGAGCGATTCTTGAGAAGGTAATGGAAAGCGATCCTTTTGGATAGCGGCAGGCCCTTCCTTCTGGCCAACTCGGCGCGGACTCCCAGGATGAGTTTGATCTGCTCAACGCCGGCAGGGCAATTCGCTTTGCAGGCTAAGCAGAGCAGGCATTTGGAAAAAAGGTCTTCGGTGTATGCGGAATAAGGGACCTCTCCTTCGAGCAAAGCCCGGGCGACTTCGGTCTTGCCGCGGGAACTGTACGTCTCTTGCTGCAGTTCTCTAAAAACGGGGCAGGCAGCGACGCATATTCCGCAGCGCGAGCACTTCAGCGCCTCCTGGATCATGATTTGCGAAGAATACATTTCCAACTCCCAAAGAAGTGTCAGTGTGAGTGTGAGTGTCAGTAAAAAATTTTTCCCCTCACGCTCACGCTGACGCTGTCACTGACACTTACGTTATCTAGATAAAGATTTAACCAGGCCGCTGAGCATCCTGCTGATCTCATCAACTTCCCCCCTCAGAGTTAAATATTCTTTTTCCGATAGATATCCCAAATCCTTGGCCAGCAAAAAATGATATTTCAACTCGCCTGCAGAGCCTTTAGCGATACCAACAAATTGTCGGTATTCCGCTCTGTTAAGACGATGACTTCCCTCCATTAGATTGGTAGCAATAGACGCAGCTGCCCGTCGCATCTGCGAAACGAGGCCGAACAATTCGCTTTTTGGAAACCGTTCTGTGATTTTATAAACTTTAATTGTCAGTCGATGGCTTCTTTTGAATACCTCAAGATCTTCCACACTTTCGACCTTTATGTTTTCCATGCTATTCCCCCCTCTTTTTACTCACACTCACACTGACACTCGCACTTTTTTTAAACAAATTTTCCTGGATTCAGGATTCCCTCCGGGTCGAAAGATTTTTTGATATTCTTCCAGACCTGGAGCTCTGCCGGAGTGACTTCCAGGTGCAAGAAATTCTTCTTGGCCAATCCAATACCGTGCTCCCCGGAAAGAGTTCCTCCCAGGGCAATAGAAGTTTCGAAAATTTCTTTTACCGCGTTGTCCACCCTCTCGGATTCTTCCTTATTTTGCGGGTCGTAAGTGATCAGCGGATGCATATTCCCATCTCCCGCATGGGCCAAGAGATAGATGGGAATTCGGTACTTCTCGCGGATCTCGTTGATCTTCCGCACCATAGATGGAATCTTGCTGATGGGAACGGTGGCATCCTCGGTGAGCATCATCTTGCTGAGCCGAAAAAGTGCTACCGATCCAGTCTTTCTGGCCACCCAGAGTCGGTCTGCTTCGGCTTCACTTTCCGCCAGCTTGATGTCGAAGGCTCCTTGCCGTTCGCAGAACTCCTTGGCAATCCGGGCCTGCCGGTCAACGGTCTCAGCAAAACCATCTACTTCAATGATCAGCATGGCTGCAGCCTCAACAGGGAGGCCAAGCTTAAAGTTTTTTTCCGTAATTCGAATATATTGATGATCCATAAGCTCCAAAGCCCTCGGAAGAATCCCCGCCGCCATGATCTTGGAAACGGTCACGCTGGCGTCATCGATGGAGCGGAAAGCAACTAAAAGCGTGCGCCGGGCTTCGGGTTTGGGGATTAGTTTGATGATGATTTTCGTGATGACGGCCAGAGTTCCCTCAGAACCGCAGATCAGGCGGGTGATGTCATAGCCGGTGACATTTTTGATCGGCCGGCCCCCGGTCTTGATAACTTCGCCCGAGGCCAGCACTGCCTCCAGCCCTAAGATGTAATCGCGGGTCACCCCGTACTTCACACACCTCGGCCCGCCGGCATTTGTGGCCACATTGCCACCGATCTGGCAGATCGATTGACTCGCTGGGTCTGGTGGATAAAAAACACCAGCCCTTTCTACAGCCTCCTGCAAATCTTGAGTGATCACTCCCGGCTCGACAATGGCCAGGCGATCTTCTGGGCTGATCTCCAAGATTTTATTCATTTTGCTCATGGCCATGACAATCCCACCCCACTCCGGGGTACACATCCCGCTCAAACCGGTGGCTGATCCTCGGGGAGTCACGGGAATTTTTTCCCGACTGGCTACCTGCAACACTCGGGAAACTTCTTCGGTAGTCATAGGGAGGATTACCACATCCGGCCTTCTCTCCGCGAAAACATCGTGGGAATAGACCATCAGATCCTCGGGAGCAGTGAGACAGCGGTTTTTGCCCACAATATCCTTAAGCTCACGGATGCCTTGTGCGCTAACCATGGCTCACTCCTTACGGGATCAATGGACCCCGTCAATTCGGATTCGATTTCAAAAAACCTAAAGATTTCTATTTCATATTAGCAATATTTGTCAACGAGAAAATGATTGCGATCATTAGCTGGTCTGGCTGCAAAGGATTGGGCTAAATTATCTTTGCCGGTTCCCATTGTGCTCGCGGGGTCGCTGGGGTGGCCAAGCCTGCCAAGAATTATCTCCCAGAATTCTGTGAAAATCCGGAGTATCATGAGTATGAGCTTTATCTTATTCATGAGGATATCGAGCATAGGAGGACTCGGCTGAAATCCCCGCAGGGTAATGGAATCTGTTAAAGATTCCACAAGGCCGTATTGGATGAGTTTTATCGAGTTCCTTTTTGCAATAAGGTGTACGGTTCCTTAGAGGATTTGCAAAGAGACTTGGATGTGTGGTTGAATGATGCGTCAGATTCGCTTCTATCTATCCCATTAATTTATCCTCCAGCATATACCGGAAGGAAGACGATTTTATCCCCATCATTCAGTTTTCTGCCAAAATCCTTTACAAGATCGCCAGCCTTATCCCGGAAGATGAAATTGACTTGGGGATGCAAACGCTGGCTGTCCGCATCAAAGATGAACTTACCAAAAGGGGGAAGGCGGGAGGATAACCGGTTCAATAAATTTCCCAGGGTCTCCCCTTCCTGGAAGGGTTCCTGAAACGTATAATGGGTTGCGCCCCCTCCCGTGAAGGCATCACTTAACCAAGAGTATATCGTGATTTCGATAGCCCGCATCTGCTACTGAGGAATATCCTTGATCAAATCCTCCAAACGGAGTGAACGCAAAGTCTCGGGAAGAGGTTTTCCTGTATTTTCATCCCATCCCATTAGCTTGTAGTAATTCCGAACCATTCCTGGCCAATGCGGCTTAATGGATTTTCCCTGACAGGGCCCATCAACAGGGGTTGAACCATATCGGGGGGAGGGGGCTTCGAGTTCTGCTTTCAGTCCGTGACGGAAATTGAAAACTCTTAATTGATTAACGATGCGCCGGCCGATGGTCATGGCGTCGGCTACTGTAAGGTTCCAGCCGGTAACGGCATTCACGCTTTCCACAGTTAAGAGAGCATCGGGGGTGCAAAACCGGCAGGTTCCCAGGCAATCCTCAAATTGACGCCAACCATTGATCTTGGCATTAACCGTCGAAACCTCTTCCGGAGAAAATGGACCAG
>JACRCA010000361.1 GCA_016234425.1 Deltaproteobacteria bacterium
AAGCTGTTGAGAAGATTACGTCTAAATTTAAATTTCCAAAGGATAATTTTATTGGAAATTTATTAAAAATCCATTCTGTGAAAAGCTGGCCGGATTGCCCATCTGATTGCTGCTAAAAGGTTTGATTCCAAAATCAATTAAGCCATAGAAGATGGTCTGCAAGTATGGGACGTTCATAAACATTTCCTTATGCGGCTGAAGACTCGGTGAATTAGGGAGCAATAAGGAAAAATTCTTCAGAAAAATCAGTGCAAAAACTTCTCCTTCCTCTCATTCCCCTGAAGGTGGATGAAAAATGGGTCAGGAACTGCGCCATCCTTTAGGACTATGATTGCAATGATTTTATCCCTTTTCTGGTATTCCCATCAGCATTTTCTCCCGGAGATTTTGGCGGCTTACCAACGGACCCAAGCCCAAGAAAAGGTAAGTTAAGGGCGTTTTCTTTTTTCTATTGTGGCTCCTATCATGCATAAATTAGATAGGCCAGAATTGTTTTGGAGTTATTCTCGAGGCTCATGTAAAGAATATGTAACCAGTCGTAATATTCTTTCCCAATTTTGATAGTGAGTAACGCGGCTAATCCGCAGGTGAACCAACAAATTGCTTTCAAGGATTTATTTGGGCAGATGAGGTTTGTTAATTATGCCAAAACGAGTGATTTTTTCAGATTTACACTTCGGTGATCCGCAGTGTTCTTTGCGATGGGAGGTCGTAACCAAAGGCTTGCGGAACTTTCTGCGTGGTCTGGGGCCGGTGGATGAACTCATTCTGGCAGGCGATATCCTGGACGCCAACATTTCCTCCCTGACCACTGCCATTGAGGGGGTGAAGGGTTCGGGGACCTGGCCCAAACAAATGGGTTTCCGGCAATGGCTCGCCTTTCTGTTTGCCGCTCCCGAATTCAACGTTAATCGCATCGTCTACCTTCCCGGCAATCACGACTATATCATCTGGAACATTCTCTCCACTGACCAAGCCTTTGTCCAGCCGATCTCCCAAGGCAAAGTACCCACCGGGCTTCCCTTAATGAATGGGGTCTTTCCCGCCCCTTTTATCCGGGGGGTGGCGCCCAAGGAATGGCGCGACCGGTTTGTGGTGGTCTACCCCAACTACGAATTCACCCTGTCCGGTCAGCAGATCCTCGTTACTCATGGGCATTATCTGGATGATAAACAGACGCTGTTTAAAGACCTCGATAAACTGATCCGCAAGGCAGGCGGTGACGAGGCCAAGGCCGTTAGAAATTTTTTCATCGGCACCGCCCAGTATCAGGCGGTGGCCAACGCCATCTCCTATCTGAAGGGTTCCAGAACCTTGGTGGAGAAGGTCTACAAGGCCCTGGACGGCTTCTGGAGCATGTTCGGCAAGCTCCGCAACCAACCGATTGATGCTGACATGCTGACGGCCATTGACTTTTATTTACGCTATGTCGCCAAGAAACAGCCGGACGTGTTCATTTTCGGCCACACCCATGAAGCGGGCCACACCTTCACTAAGGCTGCAGTAAAGGGCAGCAGGAAGGTCGAGGTCTGGAACGACGGCAGTTTTCTGGAGGTGGCTGACCAAAATCTGGCTGGAACCTTCCTGCTGGTGGAAGATGGCGGGTCCAAGGCCAAGATAACTTTATACGAGGTGAATTTAGAGGGACAGGTTGGAGAGAAAAGGATCTGATCAAGGCCGGATAATCTCATCCGCATCGGAGCGCCCGGCAGGGAGGAACCATGAAACTTGAGCGGGAATGGGTGGAAGAGCTGATCTTTGGTACGGAATTATTGCGTCGTTTTACCCAAGACTCACCGGTTCTGCCCGATGTCTGGATAGGTTACGCCCAGAATCTCGGCGACCAACTCGATCTCTTATTAACGCCGTATCGGGAAGGAAGCACCGGCGATTTGAGCCGATTGCTTCAGGAACGCTTACAACAGGAGCGACTAAGCTCTTTCTGGCAAGAACGCCACAGAAGCATGGTAACTTCGGTCTCTTCACCCCAGATCGCCTATAACCAAGCTAATGTGGTGGTTCGCCTCTGGTTCGACGAACTCATACGGGTTGTACTGCCACTGTCCTCCTGGTTAACCGACATCACGGGCCCTACCAATCTCCTCCAGATGCTGGAAAAGGTGGCAGTTCGTGATGATTTAATGGAAATCTTTAACTATCCGGCCCGTATGGAAGATGCAGAAGGCATTCCTCCTGAACTGATCTGGATGATTCGCCTCATCGGTTCACTAGAAGTGGCCCTGGCGGAAAGACCGGAAGAGGAAAACTGGGAAGACTGGACCGACAAAGAGCGGCGATCATGGTGGGAAGAGATTCAGAATAATCCCAGGAGAATGGTGGAGGCGGTTATCAACCTTATGACCGACTTGGAGAGTGGCAAACTGGATAAACCCCTATTGTGGACTGTGAGCAGGAATCGCAAGGTGTTGTTATCAGTCTCCCGCTCGGTTCCCGCCATTAAGGCAGACGCCGCGTCTCGGCTCTTTGATCTCAGTTGTAAAGACTTGACCTGGGCCATCATCGATAGTGGCATCGACGCCACCCACCGGGCATTTCGCAAAAAAAAGGCAGACAAGACCTTTTATGAAGAGCCTTTTGCGAACGAGGACGGGGCCTGGAAGAACCAGACCCGCATCGTCGCCACTTACGATTTCAGTCTGATTCGTCACCTTTTGAGTCTCAATGGCGGAGACGACGCCATGATTCCCCCAAGCCTTCGGCAGCGCCTGGAAGAGGAACCGGATCTCACTCATGACCTACGGCGCAGCATCAGCCGCGGCCGGGAAATCGACTGGTCTCTGCTGGAGCCATTTATGAGAATTTCCCATGAGGACCGGAAATACAAGCCGCCGGTTCACCAGCATGGAACCCATGTTGCCGGTATTCTGGCCGGCAATTCCCAGGATGAAGACATTCTACGCGGGGTTTGTCCGGATATTAATCTCTATGATCTTCGGGTCCTGGACGAAAATGGAGATGGAGACGAGTTCTCAGTTATTGCGGCTTTACAGTTTATCCGTCATCTGAATGCCCATAAAGATTTCTCTTTGGTGCAGGGGGTTAATCTAAGCCTCTCGATCCGCCATGATGTGGCCAATTTTGCCTGTGGGCGCACTCCGGTGTGTGAGGAGTGCGAACGACTGGTAGGCGCGGGAGTGGTTGTGGTGGCGGCAGCGGGCAACCAGGGTTATCTGAAATATATGACTTCCAAAGGTTTGGAGGAGGGATACCGCAGCATCAGTATCACGGATCCCGGCAACGCGGAAGGGGTAATCACTGTGGGAGCCACCCACCGTTACCGGCCTCATACTTACGGAGTAAGTTACTTCTCGAGCCGGGGGCCCACAGGCGACGGCCGCATCAAGCCCGATCTGGTGGCTCCTGGAGAAAAGATTGAATCCGCGGTACCCGGCAACGGCATCAAGCGGATGGACGGGACCAGCATGGCTACCCCCCACGTCAGCGGCGCCGCGGCCCTCCTGATCTCCCGGCACCGTGAATTAATTGGCCAACCACGCCTCATAAAACAGGTCCTCTGCAACACGGCTACCGATCTGGGCCGGGAGCGTTATTTCCAGGGTTTCGGGATGGTAGACGTCTTGCGGGCTTTACAGTCCGTCTAAGGCGGCATCTTCACCAGACTATCCTTGAGGAGGGGAACAGCATGGTCTTTACCTTGGAGGCTTTAGAGGCCAAACACGGAGATGCGCTTTTGCTTCACTACGGCGAAGTTGGATCACCGCGCCTGATTGTGATCGACGGCGGCCCCAGGGGGGTATACAAAAATGTATTGAAAAAGCGGTTGGACAAGATTAAGCAAAAACGCACCCCTAATGAACGCCTGCCCATCCGCATGGTCCTGGTGAGTCACATCGACGAGGACCATATCTCCGGCATCTTGGATCTTAGTCAGGATCTGGTTGACGCACAAGAAGACAACCAGGACCTGCCTTATGATATCCAGGGCCTTTGGCATAACAGCTTCGACGACATTTTGGGCAACCAACCGGAGGAACTCTTTGCAACCCTGAAAACCGCGGCGGCGTCAGCCGCGGCCACCGGCACGATGCCCACCGACCTCTACCTAAGTTTTCATGGCGCCTTGATGGTCGCCAGTGTTCCCCAGGGCAGGGACCTGCGGAACAATGCCAATGCCCTCAACCTCGCCGTTAACGCCCCCTTCAATGGACTCGTGATGGCCCCGAAACAAGGGGAAAAGACCGTCCCCTTGGGCGGGGGCCTTTCCTTTACGATCCTCAGCCCGAATCAACAGCGGCTGGAAGATCTTCAGGAAGAATGGGATAAACAACTTCCCAAGATAAAAAAGGCCAAGCCGGCTGAGGCCCAATCCATAACCGCGGCTTTTGTGGACGATTCGGTTTACAACCTGTCCAGCATTATTTTACTGGCTACCGCGGGCAACCGCCGCATGCTTCTCACCGGCGACGCCCGGGGAGACGACATTATCGCGGGCTTGAAAACCGCCGGTCTTTTCCAGGGAGACCGGTTTCACGCGGATCTCTTTAAGGTGCCGCACCACGGGAGTGATCGCAATATTTCCACTGAGTTTTTCCGTCAGGTGACTGCCAACCATTATGTCATCTCCGGTGACGGCAAGTACGGCAACCCCGAAATAGCAACGCTTAAGATGCTCACTGAGGCCCGTGGCCAGGACAAATACACCATCTATTTCACTAATCAGGAAGCGAGGCTGGTGGAATTCTTCAATAATGAGCCAGCCCCGGGGAAGAATTATCAGGTCGTTTTTCGTCAAGATTCCTCGTCCTCGATTCCCATTAACTTGGAGGAAGCCATAGATTAGGGGTGTCGGAGTATGGCAATTGTCAACGCTTCTTTGACACCGAAAGTGGCATGAAGGGTGAGGCGCTCCTGCGACTCTTGAAGCCCAATAGCTTAAGGTCTCCCGAGCCGATGACGATGAGGAGCGGAGCCATGGCCAATCCGGTGAACCCCGTTGTTGTTATCACTTACGAGCAACTGCAAAAGGAGATTGCGAAGCTGCCTCCTCCAGTGGATGGCAGGGTGCACGTTTTTCGGAGACAGTCGAGGGACTATGGGGCAATACTGAGCTCATTCGGGAGGCTCCGCAGGACTCAGAAAAAGAGCGAGATCTTCTATGTCTTCCTTACGGATCTGTTCATCAAGTCGGGATTGCTGACGGTTCTGGGGGATCTGCTGAGACTGCCGTCCTTGA
Source organism: Deltaproteobacteria bacterium (assembly GCA_016234425.1). Taxonomy (GTDB): domain Bacteria; phylum Desulfobacterota; class SM23-61; order SM23-61; family SM23-61; genus JACRCA01. Next base: position 5,216 of record JACRCA010000361.1, read on the forward strand.
GCTCGATTGATATCAAGGTGACCGCGGCGGATTTGGGGCCGCTCCGACAAAATCTGAGATTATATTACTTCGAGACTTTTCATGGTTTCGGCTGCGCTCAGGTGGCACATTAATGACTGCCATGGTCCAATCCTTATCACATATCTAAAAACGTTCCATATCCAGAGCATGTCTGTCTTTTCCCCCGCTCAAGCGATAACTTTCGATCCTGGCAAGTGAGACGCTATTCTACCTTGTTTTTCTAAGAGTCAAAAGTAGCAAGTGAATAGTAAGCTATAGCCAAAGTGGTGTGCTAACGACCGGGAAAGAAATTCTTTTTTATTAAGGTTTATGCTATCCTGTCATCAAGGCAATTTATAATTTACGAAACTTTCGGAGGGTGTCCAGGGAGATAGAGAGAACTAAATGTCATTTTTTCTTAGCGTGCCTTTGAAACAGAGGGCACTCGACAATCTGGCGGCGAATGTGGCAGATTACACCTTATAGCTCGAAGTGGCCAGTCCAATATTAGATCTTGGAGGGAGATTCGTGGCCAAGAAGCGGTGCTTTATCATCAGTCCCATAGGAACTCCGGACTCTGAGATCAGAGAGCATGCCGACGCCGTGTTTCTCGGCATCATCAAGCCAGCCGTGGAGGAACTTGGTGCTGATGGACTTGAGTTCGAACCGTTGCGCTCGGATCAGCTGCAGGAGCCGGGGAAGATCTCCGATCAAATGTTTCGCGAGATCTTCCAGAGCGACCTCTGCATTGCAATCCTTACATATTTCAATCCGAACGTCTTTTATGAGCTCGCTGTGGCTCAGTGCGCGTACCGTCCGCTGGTAGCGCTGCTACAGGAGGGAGAGAAGCTTCCGTTCGACGTGGCAGACTTGCGGACCGTACCTTACAATCTTACAGATACGCTCCGGATCATAGAGCGGCGTGATGCAAATGAACTCGCGGGTCACATGCGCACTATGTTAGGCGGGGACTGGAGCCC
>JACRCA010000362.1 GCA_016234425.1 Deltaproteobacteria bacterium
AGATGAGTCCCGGAATGGGTACTCAGGATCACCTTCTCCACAGCCCAACCCAAACCGAGAGGGAGGTCTTCTGGACGGCAGCCCAGAAGCTCTTGGGCTGAAACCAACCCACCCCGATGGTCGATGTATTCCAATTGGGGAATCATGAACTCCGGGTCGCTGGGAACGGATTCGATGGGAATACTCAAATCAATAAATTTGACTTTTTTCACCCGCATTATTTTGTCCCCCTAAAAAAGTGATCAATCATCAGCAATTGGCATTTGCATAAATAATGGAAATTGAGAAACTGTCATTGCGAGCGAAGCGAAGCAATCTCAGCCTTCAAACCGGGGATGAACAGATTGCTTCGTCGCTTCGCTCCTCGCAATGACTTTCCATTTCTTTTGCAAAATTCAAAATTATCAAAGAATCTCCGAACCGCCAACTCCGAACTCATTACTTGTTTTTATATTTTTCTATCTGCTGGCGCATTTCGGCGATAGTTTTTTGGTAATTGGGAGTCTTGAATATTCCGGACCCGCTTACGAAAACATCCGCTCCCGCTTTCGCCACGAGGCCGATGTTTTCGATTTTGATTCCTCCATCCACCTCCACCTCCAGACTGAAGCCCTTCTTATCGATCATTTGGCGGAGCTGTTCGATCTTGGCTACTACCGCAGGGATGAATTCTTGGCCGCTAAAGCCGGGATTCACAGCCATAACTAAAGCCAAGTCGGCGTATTCCAGGACCGGCTCGATGAAGCACAGCGGGGTGGCCGGGTTAAGGGAAATCCCAGCACGGGCCCCCCTTTTTTTAATTTCCATCATCGTCCGATGTAGGTGGACAGCGGCTTCCACATGGACGGTTAAAATGTTGGCACCAGCCTCGATGAAGGCTTCCAGAAAATCATCCGGGTTCTGGATCATCAGATGAACATCTAAAGGAAGAGAGGTGACTGTGTGCAGGGCTTCAACGATTGGCGGACCAACCGTGATGTTCGGGACAAAATGGCCGTCCATGACATCTACATGAATGTAATCCGCTCCGGCCTTCTCCACAGCTTTGACTTCCTCCCCCAGTTGGGTAAAATCGGCCGAGAGGATGGAAGGAGAGATCTTCTTTGCGCGTTCAAGGGTTCGAGGGTTCATGGGTTTAGGTTTCATTTCTTCTCACTTTCATTCTTCTTTTTTCCACTCATCACTCATTACTCGTCACTCATCACTGTTTTTTTCTCATCCGGACAGCAAAGAAGCCATCCATACGGGAGTCTTCGGTTGTAACGATCATTTCGGGGTAAGTACGCAAGAATCCCTTTTCGTCGATCAAGGGATGCCAAGAGTTCGGGACAAGCCTGTGCAGGTCTTCGACAGAAAAATCCGCATGGCCAAGTAAGAAAGAATCCACGACACCATCATTCTCTTCCTGGGTCATCGTACATGTACTATAGACCAAAACTCCCCCTGGTTTCAAGCAGGAAGAAACGTTTTCCAGAATGGCCACCTGGAGTTGACACAGGCGCAGAGCATCCTCCGGTTCTTGCCGCCATTTGGCCTCTGGATGGCGGTGGAGGATGCCCAGTCCAGTGCAGGGCGCGTCCACCAGAATCCTGTCGAAGGTCAATTGCTGAGAGAAGGGGAGAGGCTTGGTAGCATCTGCGCGAAAGGCCTGGACTATAGATATTCCCATTCTCTGGCAGTTTTGCCGGATCTGATCGATCCTTGGACCATAGAGATCCAGCGCAATGATTTGCCCTCGGTTTTCCATGAGCTGAGCCAGATGGGTGGATTTGCCTCCGGGAGCGGCGCAGGCATCCAGCACCCGCTCGACGGGTTGGGCGCTCAGGAGATGGGAGATGATCTGAGAAGCCTCATCCTGCACGAAATAGAACCCGCTCTGGAACAGGGGTTCGTCAAGGAGGGGAGGACTCTCCTGTAAAATTAACCCCTCCGGAGAAAAGGACGTGGGAGTTGATTTGATGCCGCCAGCGGCGAATCGTTCTTGCAAGGCTACCCGGGAGATTTTTAAGGTGTTCACCCTCACCGTGAAAGGAGGTCGGCTGTTGTTCGCTGCGCAAATCTTCCTGGCCATTTCTGGGCCGAATTCTTTTACCCAACACTCTACCATCCATCGTGGGTGCGAGAGGGCCTCGGTGAGGTATTCTACCGGGTGGGATGCGAAAGGGGGAAAGTCTTCCCTGTATTTGCTTCCGGCGATCGACCTGAGGATGGCATTGGTAAAACCGGATATTTTTTCGTTCTTGAAGATAGATTTAGCCAAACGCACAGATTCGTTTACCGCAGCGGCATGGGGAACTCGGCTCATGAAAAGGATCTGGTAAGCTCCCAGCCGGAGAAGGTGCAGCACCCTGGAATCTATTTTCTTACCCGGGGATTTTGCCACCCGATGAATCACCGAGTCTAACCTTTTTTGCCAGCGAAGGGTTCCCAGCACCAGTTCTACGATGAAAGCCCGGTCCAGAGGTCGCAAATGAGGGTTTTTGGAAAAGGTGCTTTCGAAGAGAAAGTCGGCAAAAGACCTGGAACGCTCGATTCGCTGCAGGATGTTCCAGGCCAGCATGCGCACTTCATCGAAAGCAGGGGGAGTTCTTGGGCGCATTCCAGCTCAAACTCCAAATTGTATGCCAGCCTTCAACGGATAACCCCTGAGGAATTCATCCACTCTCATCCGCGGGCGACTTTCCAGCTGCAGCTCGCGGACCAGGAGATAACCTTGAGCGGTGGCAATGACAAGGCTGTTTACTGAGGCCTGGACCACAGTGCCAGGTGCCTCCATAGCCTTCTCTTCCGAAAAAGTCGGGAGAAAAAGCTTTAGGGTTCGCTTAGCCCAGAAGGTGAAGGCTCCTGGCGAGGGGTCAAGTGCTCGGAGAAGGTTGAAAAGTTGCCGGGCAGGGGTATGCCAGTTTATCCGCCCTTCTTCTTTCTTGATCTTGGGGGCGTAAGTCGCCTGCGAATGGTCTTGCGGACGCGGGATGATTGTCCCTTTTTCTACCCCGTCGAGGGTTCGCTCAAGGAGACGGGCGCCCATCCGGGAAAGCCGCTCATGGAGCGTCCCCGTTGTATCCTCCGCTGCTATATGGGTTTCCTCAGTTAGCAAAATAGGCCCCGTATCCATCCCTGCATCCATGAGTATGGTGGTGACACCAGTTCGGGTCTCACCTGCGAGGATCGCCCGGGCAATGGGTGCCGCTCCCCGGTATTTCGGAAGAAGAGAAGCATGGAGATTTACGCAGCCCCGGGGTGGAATGGATAGAACCGAGGGTGGAAGGATTTGCCCATAGGCCACAACCACCAAGAGATCTGGATGGAAGGATTGCAGAACTTCCCGGAAAGAAGGATCACGAATCTTTTCCGGCTGGAGGAGGGGGAGGTTTCTGGCTACGGCGAGCGCTTTAACAGGCGAAGGAGAAAGTCTCTGCCCCCGGCCCTTGGGGCGGTCAGGTTGGGTGACTACCGCCATGACTTCATGGGAGGATGCCAGAAGAGTTTCGAGTGCAGAGCAGGAAAATTCGGCCGTGCCCAGGAAGACAAGCTTCAAAGCTTCATTCCTTCTTTTTTCTCCTTTTGCAACCTTTTCTTGAACAGGTCCCTCTTCAATTTACTAAGGCGGTCGAGGAAAAGGATTCCGTCGAGATGGTCAATCTCATGCTGCAAGACGATGGAAAGCAGTTCCTCCCCGACGATCTCTACATTTTCCCCTGCGAGGTTCTGACAACGAACGATGACTCTTTTTTTTCGCTTCACTTCCTCGGCGTATTCGGGGACGCTCAGACACCCCTCTTCCCAGGAACATTCTCCTTCCGTTTCAACAACTACAGGATTGACGAGCACCACCAGGTTCTTGGGCTGGTCCGCGGGGGTCACGTCGAGGACAGCCAGACGGATGGGACGACCTACTTGCGGAGCCGCTAACCCCACCCCGGGTACGGCGTACATCGTTTCGGCCATGTCTTGGGCTAGCTCACGAATGGTCTGGTCAATTCTTTCAATGGGCTGGGTTTTTTTCTTCAGGATTGGGTTGGGATACTGGAGGATTTCGAGGATGGCCATATGTTTTTTTATAACATATTCAATGGGTCTACATCAACGATCAACTTGACGCCAGGCAGGGATATTTCTTCTTCCGCCTTCTGCAGGACTCGTTCGGTGAAATCATGGAGAATAGGCCATCTCTTCCCTTTAAAGAGTATCTGGCAACGGCATTTCCCCTTAAGCTTGGCCAACGGGGCCATGGTCGGGCCCAGCACTTCCACCTGCTCTGGAAATCTTTTCTCCCCCCCCAGTACCCGCTGTATAATTTGTTCCAAAGATTTGGCATATTTTAATGTTTTGACTTCTGAATTTCCTTCCAGGCGAAGATTGATTAATCGGGTAAAGGGAGGATAGGCCATTTCTTGGCGGAATTGAGCTTCTTTTTGGTAAAAAGCCAGAAAGTCCTGCGATTGCGCCATCTGGATGGTGTAGTGATTTGGGTTGTAAGTTTGAATGATTACTTTTCCGGGTAAAGACCCTCTGCCGGCCCTTCCAGCAACCTGGGTGAGGAGCTGGAAAGTCCGTTCACCAGCCCGAAAATCAGGGATGTTCAAAGACAGGTCGGCGGCTAAAACGCCTACCAGGGTGACCAACGGAAGGTCATGCCCTTTGGTGATCATCTGTGTCCCCACCAGCAACTTGACTTCCCCCCGGCGGACCCGACTCAGAATCTTCTGGTGGGATGATTTGCGGCTGGTGGTGTCGCGGTCCATGCGACCTACCTGGACTGAAGGAAGCTTCTTTCTGATTTCTTCTTCCAGCCGCTGCGTGCCCCACCCAAAGAGCATGAGATGGATAGACGCGCACTGTGGGCAGCGGGAAAGGGCCGGCAGCGTATAATCGCAATAATGGCAACGGAATGACTTGTCGGGGAGGTGAAAGATGAGAGAGACGCTGCAATTTGGACATTTGTAAACAAACCCACAATCCCGGCAGAGGGCAAAAGTGGAGAAGCCTCGGCGGTTTAAAAAAAGTAGAGCTTGCTCATTCCGCTCGGCATTCTGCCGCAAAGCTTCTTCGAGGGGCCGGGAAAAAATGGGTTTTGCTTTTCCCTCTTCTTTTTCCTGGCGCATATCCACCACCTGGATTTCTGGGAGGGGGCGCAGATCAACGCGGGCGGGCAGGGAGAGGTAATGGAATTTCTTCTCCGCGACGTTGTGGTAAGATTCCATGGAAGGGGTGGCCGAGCCAAGGACAGTTACCGCACTTTCCATCTTGGCGCGAACCAGAGCCAGGTCGCGCGCATGGTAGCGTACTTTTTCTTCTTGCTTGTACGAAGGGTCATGCTCTTCATCCACGATGATCATCCCCAGGTGATCCAACGGGGCAAAGATCGCTGAGCGGGCCCCGATGACCAGTTTCACCAACCCTTTTTTGATCCTCCGCCATTCATCGTAACGCTCACCCGGAGATAGTCCGCTGTGCAGGATGGCCATGGGATATTCGATCCGCCTCCGGAAGTAGGCCACCAATTGAGCCGTGAGGGCGATTTCAGGTACTAAGAGAATGGCCTGCCTCCCCTGGATGATGGTCTCTTCGATAATGCGCAAATAGACTTCCGTTTTTCCGCTCCCCGTGACCCCATGGAGTAGAAATGGATGAAATTTCTGAGCGTGGATAGCCTGTTTTATTGCTTCAATCGCCTTTATTTGATTTTCTGTTAAGAGAGAGGGAGCGCTATCGATCCAACCTTCAAGTTCAACCCAGGAGGGTTGGCGATATACTTCCTTTTTAATTATATCTATTAATTGATACTCTTTAAATTTCGATAGGATAGATGACCAGTTTTTATATTTTTCTTTAAATTCTTGAATTGGAAGCTCTCCGGCATTTTCGATAAAATCCAGCGCCTCTTTCTGAACAGGGGTGAGAAAAATATCATCCTTTTTTTGGCAAAATTTGATAAGACTTGTCGTTTTCTCGATTATTTGTTGCCTGAATGAATCTTCCTCTTTTTCGATTAAACCTTCTTCGATCATTTTTTTGACCGAGGCAAAAAAGGTCTGAGAGGAATCCTTTGCCCGAAGATTTGATAGGGAACTCTTCCCGCCTCTTTGCTTTAAGGATTGCAAAATTTTCTTTTCATTGAGATCCAAGGCAGAAGTTTTCAAATTTTGCCGGCCTTTCTCGGTTATGGTATAAGTCTCGCGAGAGCGCAGCCGCATCCCCGAAGGAAGAGCAGTTTTAATGACTTCCCCGATTGGCTGCATGTAATACTTCGCCATCCAGATCAAGAAGGCCAAAAACTTTTCAGAGATCAGAGGCTCATCATCCAGAATTTTTTTGATGGGCAAAATCTTTTTTCCGGATGGAAGGGTAGGGGCTGGCCCGAGCACGAAGCCAGCGAGTAACCTCCGCCCGAAAGGAACCAACACCCTCCTTCCCGGGGCAACTGCCGAGCGCATCTCTTCCGGGACTTCATAGGCGAAGGCCTTTCGAATCGGCAAACTCACAGCAACTTCTACAAATCCTATATCTGCCATGTCTAATAAATGAAAGGGTTTAAGGGGTCCAGTCGCGCCTCGGGCGTGATCAAGGGTTCGAAAAAGCGCTGGCCCTCTTGACCGCCGAATCATTCTGGCAGGGGAAATCGAATCACAAAAGTAGCCCCGACCCCGGGATGGTTGATGACCTCGATTTCCCCACGATGCTGGGTAACGATCTTGTGAGCGATGGCCAGGCCCAAGCCAGTGCCGTTCTCCTTGGTGGTGAAGAAGGGGTTGAATATATTGTTTAGGATTTCCAGTTTGATTCCTCCGCCCGTGTCCTTCACTTCGACCTGAATTAGATCGCTTTCACCCAGGCGCTGTAGTGAGGTCTTCACAAATAGATTCCCATTCTGAACCATGGCTTGGATAGCATTGACGAAAAGGTTGAGGAAAACTTGCTTTATCTGTTGAGGATCGATGATCAGGGAAGGGAGATTCGGGGTCAACGTTTTGTTCACAATTATATTGCGCTCCTGCAACTCACCTTCAAGCACCATAAGCGTCTCTTCAATAATGCCGTTGAGGTCATGGAGGCCGGAAGGAACGGGAAGCTCCTTAGAGAAGGTTAAAGTTGCGTTCAGGATGTTCTCCAGCCGCTTCACTTCCTTAAGCAGGATGCGCATATATTTTTTTTCCGGGGTATTCTCGCGCAGGTTGCGGTCGAGCCGACGGGCGAATCCTCCGATAGAAACGAGGGGGTTCTTAATCTCATGGGTGAGGGAAGCCACAACTTCTCCCAGGGCGGCCAGTTTTTCGGATTGGATGAGGCGGTTTTGCGTCTGCAAAAGCTGGGTGTTGATTTCTTGCAGATTACTGTAGAGGAGGGAGTTTTCGATGGCCAGCGCCGCTTGATTGGCCAAGAGAGTTAAGAATCCGATATCGGCCGCTGTAATGGGTCGCCCAGTTAATAGGTTATCCACGGCAATCAGACCAATAGCCTTTCCTTTGGCCAGGAGGGGAACGGAGGCAAAGGCCCGGCTGCCGAACCAGCTAAGGATCTCGGGGTTGACCTCCGGGTCGGTAGCCGCATCTTCGACGTTGAAAGAGCACTTCTCCTTGATTGTTTTAATCAAGATGGAACGTTTCTCATTCAAGGAAATGCGCGCCTGGCGAACTCGCCTGTCATAGGCGGTTTTTTCCATTTCCTCTGGAGTCTCCATCTCCCGGAAAAAGATCCTGCGCTCCTTCAGCTTTTGGCGCCAATCATCGGCCTCTTGGCGGGTTTCCGGGCCCACGCCAAGCATCCCCTGGAGGACATTCTCTTTTTCATCGACCAGGAAAAGGGCAGCCCGGTCAAACCCCTTTCGATCCCCCAAGGTCAAAGAAATTAGAATGATGCGCAGAAGCTGATCTAACTTGATTGTGGTCAGCATGGAACGGGAGACTTCATAAAGCAAGGAAAGTTCCTGGACTACGCCCTCTTTATCTTTTACTAAAAGCTCGGCGCGTTGCAGGATGATGGCATTTTCAATGGCGTTGGCGATCTGCAAGGCCATGGTCGATAGGAGGTTCCTGTCCTCCTCGTCGAAGAGTTTTTCTTGATGTCCTTCCTGGCGAGTGCTGAATAAAGCCAGGGTCCCGATGGTCTTGGACTTGAAGATGAGGGGAACGCAGATGACGGAAGAAATTTCTTGCCTAAATTTTTTGAAAGAATAGGGCGAAGCCTTGGCATCGCGGATCAGGATTGGCTCCCCTGTCAGAGCCACATTTCCAGCCACATCTTCCCCTAAGGGGACTGGCTTGAGCGACTCTTGCTCTTCCTCCAGGCCAAAGGAAGAGACAACTTTCAACACCCCTGTTTCTTCATCTAACAGTCGCAAAAAGCATCCATCTGCTTGCAGGATTTTGGTGCTAATCAGGGTAATGCGATTCAGTAACTCCCCCAGGTCAGAAGTGGAGCTGATGGCCATCCCAATGTTATGAAGGGTGCTCAGTTCCGCGATGCGCTTTTTCGCTTGTAAGGAGACCCGGGCGGTCCGAATGGTGCCGGCTAACTGACGGCAGATCACCGGCAGAAGAAAAGACTCCTCTTCGGAGAATTGCCTGGGCTCCTCACCCAGAAGGGTGAGCATTCCATAAAAATGGATGTCATCCAGGAGGGGGAAAGAAGCCAAGAAATTGAAGGGGGCGAAATTTTCAGGCAGCAGGCGATCCCCCGGCGAGAGCTTTGAGGCGTCATTGATGATAACCGGTTTCTTTTGCAGGGCGCAAGTTCGCAGGGGGCCTTCGTCCACAGATAGGGTGAACCCGGGTGGAAGGGCTGGGTGCTTTTTGTTGCAGAACTTCAAGGACAGGCGGGCTTGTTGAGGGTCCCAAATGAAAAGACCACAGAGGGGTATTGAGAAAATCGCCGCCAGAGCGTCCACCAGGTTCCTCAGCCGCTGGTCCACATCCACGGAGGCGTTGGAAAGTTCGACAACTTTGGATAGAATTTCGCGGGCGTTCATTTTTCAGCAGTTTTCTTTTTCCAGGTATCTTGGTAAACTCCCAAGTAAGCTCTGGCGGATTGTTCCCAAGAAAAATCTGCCGCCATTCCCCGGATCATCAACTTTTCCCAAAGGGCTCTGTCGCGGTAAACCTGTAGAGCCCGTTTAATTGTTTCCAGGAGGCAGGAAGCGGAATAATCCGTGAATTTGAATCCATTTCCCTCTTCATTCAGCGGATTGAAATCCTGGATGGTGTCATCCAGTCCGCCAGTGGCCCGGACGATGGGTACGGTGCCATACTTCAAGCTATAGATCTGGTTCAGCCCGCAGGGTTCATACCGGGAAGGCATGAGAAACATATCTGCCCCGGCTTCAATCTTGTGCGCCAGGGCATCGTCAAAATCGATCTTGACGCCCACCTGCTGGGGGTATTTCTTGCCGAAGTTTTCAAAAAGCAGGTGGTACTTCTCTTCCCCCTTCCCTAAGAGCACAAATTCCAGGCCCAGCATTACCAAATCTTCCAGTATGGCGGCAATGAGGTCAAAACCTTTCTGCTCGGCCAAACGGGAAATGGTTCCGATGAGGGGAACATCGTCTTTCACAGGGAGGCCGAACTGCCTCTGCAAATCCGCTTTGCACGCCTTTTTCCCTTTGAAATCGGAAGGACCGTATCTCTCTTTTATATAAGCGTCCTCTGACGGAGACCATTCTTTGTAGTCCACTCCGTTAAGAATGCCGTAAAGATCCTCCTGGCGCTCCTGCAATACTCCATCCAAACCAGCGCCAAATTCCGGGGTCTGGATTTCTTCCCTGTATTTCCGGCTGACGGTGGTGACCGCATCGGAAAAGATGATGCCCCCTTTGAGGAAGTTAAGCTTTCCATAAAATTCTAAGGCCTGGGGCGTAAAGAGTTCCCATCCCAGGTTGGTGATGGGCATGTCGTAGTGCCAGAAAAGCCCCTGATAGCCGATGTTGTGGATGGTGAAGATGGAGGCCAGTTGCTGGAACGCGGGGACGTTGCGGTAGAGGGTTTTGAAGTAAACGGGGACAAGGCCAGTCTGCCAGTCATTGCAGTGGATGATATCGGGCTTTAACTCCAAAGCCAACGCCGCCTCCACGATAGAGCGGGAGAAGAAAGTAAAGCGTTCGGCATTATCTTCGAAGTCGCCGCTGGCAGTTCCGTAGAGTTGCTCCCGGGCATAATAATCATCCTTACGGATGAGGAGGGCATGGAAGTTAGAGGCCAGTTCGACGGAATAGACCTCCCCATTCTCCACCCCCTGGGAAATAGGAACTTTGAGCACAATCCCGGTGTTAGTCAGGGGGAATCGTTTTTCATCCACCTGGCGATATTTGGGCAGAATCAGAAAGACTTCTTGGCCCATCTGGGCTAAAGTTCTGGTCAAAGCCCCGGAGACATCGGCTAAGCCTCCAGTCTTTGCAAAGGGAACAGCTTCTGGAGAGGCGAATAGAATTTTCATCTCTCTTCTCCGGAGGTGCCCAGTTCCCTCAGGAATTGGGCGGCCTCCTCAGGTGGAGTGGGATTGATAAAGAAGCCTGAACCCCACTCGAAGCCGGCGAACTTGGTGAGCTTGGGAATGATCTCGAAATGCCAATGATAATACTCTAAGCGTTTTTCGTTAAAGGGGGTAGTGTGCAGGGTAAAATTGTAAGGGGGAAAGTTCAAAGCTTTCTCCAAGCGCTTCAGAGTCTCTGAGAAGATCGCTGCCAAAGACTGAATCTCATGAACCTGGCTTTCTTCGAAAAAGGAATTATGGCGCTTGGGAAGAATCCAGGACTCAAAAGGGGAAAAGGAAGCAAAAGGGGCCAGGACGACAAATTCTGAATTTTCCAGAATGACCCGTTCTCCCTGGCGAATTTCTTGGCGAATGATGTCGCAGTAAATGCAGCGCTCTTTATAATTATAATAATCTTTGGCTCCGGCCATCTCCTCCACGACCAAGTGGGGTACGATGGGCAGGGCGATCAGTTGAGAATGGGAGTGCTCCAGAGTGGCCCCGGCAGCCTCCCCATGATTCTTGAAGATCATGGCATAACGCAGGCGAATGTCTTTCTTTAAGTCCACCATCCGGTCGCGGAAGGCCCAGAGAACTTCCTCGAAGGTTTTCGCGGAAAGATTCGAGAAGGTCTCTTCATGGCTGGGGGTTTCGATGATCACCTCATGGGCCCCGATCCCGTTCATTTTATCATAGAGGCCGAGGCCTTCCCGATTTAAATCCCCTTCCACGCGCAGGGCGGGAAATTTATTGGGGACCACCCGCAGGCGCCAACCCGTCTTATTGGGTGGAGTTCCTTCCTGGCGAAAGGCTAAAATCTCAGGGGGGGTCTTATCTTCGTTTCCTGGACACAAAGGGCAAAACCCTCCTCTGGACTTTGCCTTCTCCATGGAAAAATCGGAAGGTCGTCTTCCTCTCTCTGTGGAAATAATCACCCACCGTCCAGTGACCGGATCCTTACGTAACTCCGACATGCAATTTCTCTCCAAAAATTTCCTGTTAAATTTTCTCCAATCAAATTCCTCGGCAAGAGAGGGCGAGGGGGAAATGCTTTTTTTCCCTCGGTTTCAAGGAGAATCGCCAATGGAAAAGGAGAACCGTACCCTGGTAGGTTTTTTCAAAGCCGCTTTCTGATTGCGAGACGGTCTCCAAAGGAAAGCGCCAGAGCTCACTACTTGGGGCTGCCTCTATGGATACTTCGAAGCCCAAAAATTCATCCCGGAGGCACACCTTTTCCGCCCCGGGAAGGGCTCCGCTGCTGCTCAGACGCTGGTCTTGCACCTTCAGGCCGGGAAACAGAAAATGGCGTTGCGGGTCGTCTCCGGCGAGCAACGTGAGGTTCATCTCAATCCCAAACCAGATGCCGACTTCGGCAGGACCGTAGTTGATGATTTCGTATTCCACCTCCATCCGGGCTGTATCCCGGTGAAAAAGAAAGCGTTTGCAAATATCCAAAGGCACTTTTCCTTCCCGCTTGAAGAGACCCCCCTTCCGATGCAGGAGAACGGCCAATCGTTCAGCATTATCCCATTTTTTTATTTCCACCAGTTCATAGGACTGATTGACGAAATTTCCCAATTCCGGGTACTGACAGCGGCGAAACTGGTCAAAGGTGGCATCTTCCCCAAAGATGTGGTCTAGAAAAGAATACCGCATATACCAGTCATACATCAAGGCCTCTTCCAACCCTTCCTCCTTAGCCAGAGAAAGATTATGGATGGACTGGGGTTGCTCTCCCCGGGAGAGAGAACTCAATTGCGCTCTTTTGAGCTTGCGGTGGTAGGCCTCTGGCCTGCGGGTAAGGACGTTGGTGAGGTTAAACCCCTTAGGCCGATAATCCAGTTCAATGAGCGAACCCCCATAACTCGGCTTTAGTATGGCCCCCAGCTCCGAATTAGTGATCAAAATCTCTGGTTGCAGGTCTTTATCCAGGTCAACAATTTCATATTCCAAGCGTTTTTCTTCTCCCCATTGGCTAATTTCAGCCAAGCGCTCGGCGGTGATCAAGTTTTGGTAGACTGCATGACGCAGGTAGTTGAGGTAAAGGCCGCCAAAGAGGCCGTGCCAGTAGGCACAGTTGCTCTGGGCCATCCAAAGAGCCTGCAGGGCTGGGGGAGGGGGGTATTCTTTTTTTTTCTCAGCGGCGGGAGGGCTTTTCAGGGCCCGATGAACTTTCTCACTTACGTAAAGCATCTTCTTGTGGAGGTGATTGCTCTCGGGGTATTTGACCAAGAAATTTTCCCAGGACCCTCCGCGCAGGTAGGGCCTGTACTTTTCGTATCGGCCTTCTTGTTTTAATTCCGCAATCATATCCTCGTAACCAATCGCCGATAAGGCCGGCAGGGCCCATTCCATCATTTCATCGTAGGAAGCCGCTGGAAGATAAGCCCTGCCTTGGGGGGGAAATTTTCCGGTGTACTCGCTGAAGGTGAGCAGGTGCACCCATTCCAGGTTTTCTTCGATCCGGACAATGAATTTTTCCAACCATCTTTCCTCGAAAACCCAGCCATACGTTCCCGGCCACAGCCCGAATTTTTCTCCATCATCGGCGTAGGTGACCGCTAAGTGGCCAGAGTCTGTGGCCCAGAAGCGCAGAGCTTCGATCGTCTCCTCGGGAGCCCGGAAGGGGATGGCATACCGCAGACGCTTGTGGATGGGGAAGATGGAAAGGATAAAGCCTTCATGGTCCGTTACGTAGTGCCCGAACATATCTTCGTCAGACAAGCCAGCAAAGCGGAAATGAGAATCGTCGACAATGGTGTATTTCAGACCTGAGGGAGCAACAGTTTTGGGTAAGGTGGGATTCCAGACCCTTTCGGCAAGCCAGAAGCCCTGAGGACGAAAATTTAGTTTTTCGTTGAGATATCGGTTGAGGAGGTCAATCTGCCCCACCGCGTCTTGTTGGGGAATAAACGGGAGCAAGGGTTCGTAAAAGCCCCCACTTAAGAGTTCCACCTGTCCCCGGGCCACCAGGGCTTTGAGACGCGGCAGAAAATCTGGCCGATTTTCCTCCAGCCATTCCAATAAGGAACCACTGTAGTGGAGAGTGAGCCGGAACTTCGGGTGTTTCTCTACCGCGTCGAGGAAAGGACCATAACATTTTTCCCATCCCTCGCGGAAGACCTTTTCAAAATTCCCCACGGGCTGATGGTTATGGACAGCAAAAAGCAGGTTGATCGTTTTCATCCAGGCAGTCTCTCCGGGTTCATCAAACTTGCCATAGGGTGCCGGCAAAATCTCGATCTGGGATGGTCATCGAGAGATACCCGCTCCGGGGATACCGCTCCACTTCCAAGTCCTCTTTTTTAACTGTTAAAATAAAGTCTATTTTTTCTTTGGCCTGGAATTGGAGCTCTGCAAAGGGGATAGAAAGCTCGATGATTTTTCCCGAGCAGATGCTGCTGAAGCGCTTTTGCGTCTGGACCTTGCCTTCCGAGAGGAAATGCAGAATGAAAAAATTCTCATCTTCTCCTGAGAACTTGACTGGGAAAGCAATTTGGCTCTGCGGGCGCGTAAGGAAGTGGATGCAAAACTGTAACCCCTCTAAATGGTTTCGGTTCCGTAAGATGGGATCAAGGCGAAAATAAAGACGGTCGAGATCAAACCCGTAGTAGATGGCGGAGACAAATCCTTCGCCGCGATACATAGAGCCCGGAAAGTATTTGGCCGGAAAGTATCCTGCCTCCCGCCATTCGTAGAAATGGGTGACCCGCCCATCCAGGACAGGGGAGATTAATCCTAAAGGTTCCACTGCGGGCTTTACCTCATGGGGCAGAGCAATTGGGGTTTTCAGATAATCCGGTACTTCCGACCCCAGAAGAAGATGTACGTTCCTGAGATGCATGCGAAAGAGACGGTCAAATTCCTCGTCATAATCGCTGGTAAAATCATCTCCGTACCACCAGAACCAATCGCTCCCCTCGGCAATGTAGATTTGCTCCCAAGCCAAGCGCACCTTTTCTGGTGGAATTTTTGCATCATCCTCGGAGGCTCTCTGCAAGAAGGCCCGCGTCCTCCTCAAACATTCCCAGGCTCGGTTGTCCTCCGGAGATCCGATCCAGATCCTGAAATTTTGATCGATCCAGGAACCTGTATGGAGTTGATCCAGTGTTTTCCGTGGAGGATGGGCTTCCAGAAATTCACTGACTTTCACTGTCTCCAGGGTGAAATCATGGGATAGCCTTTCATAAAGGCTGCGGAGAAAGTCACGGCCTCCGTCCGGGTAGTATTCCCAGGGGTTCTCCCCGTCGAGGGCAATAAAAACGAGACAATCTTCTTGAGTCCCGGAGAGGTAGTTTCTGATGTTATAAAGATGGGTCAGCAGGTCGTTTGCGGAAACCTGAGGGGGATTTTTGCGGTAAGTGAATCCGATGAGATCAGAGAGGTTTCGGTCCCGAAAGACCATGATGACCTCCGCGCCTTGGTACTTAACCCGGTAGGGTTGGTAGAGATGGGCGCGTCCTGCCCCCGCAGGCAGAGATTTAAAGAGAACTCCCTCATCGGAGGCCATCCAGCGAATTCCCGCTTGGTGGACGATGGGGATCAATTCCGGGGAAACCGACCCTTCTGAAGGCCACATTCCCATCGGGTCTTTTCCGAAAAGCTCGCGATAAAAGGCCACAGCTTTTTGGACCTGCGCTTCGGCGTCTTTGGGGTAGGAAAAAGGGATGGGCAATGGTGCCTGGGGCATGGCCCGGGAGGCATGCTTCGAATCGATCAAAAGCGGAAGAATGGGATGATAAAAAGGGCTGGTGGTGATCTCCACCTGCCCCCGACATTGGGCAGCCTGGTAAAGAGGGATTACCTCTCGGAGAATCTCCAATTGAACTTTAAGAAGCTCGGCTTTGTCGCCTTCCGAAAAAAACCTGCTTTTTTTTAAAAGTTCGCGGACACTCTCTCTTCTCTCGCGCGCCCGGTGCCCCATCCAGGATAGGTTGAACCAAACTTGCAGGTCTCGGAAATCTTGGGAACTGAATTGATGCAAAAGGTCATCCCAACGGTATTCAGGAACTTTCCGCCCCCTTTTTTGTAGAAGAGCCCAATACGCTGGGTAGGGCTTGACCATGGTTTCCCAATGGCACATGAAAAAATTTACTAAGATGAATTTTTTCTCTTCCAAGGACAATTCTTCGGCGGGTTTTCGAGTATGATCGAGAAAAACATCTCGAGCCTCTCCCCGGGCATAATCATTCAACTGAGAGAGCAGGGAGGGGACCAAGTTGAAAGTCTGCCGGATCGCTGGATAATCCTCCAGCAAAGAGATCATATCGTAATATCCCTTAAGGGCATGCAACCTTACCCAGGGCAGCGAATACTCCCCACTCAAAGGATCCCGGTAATAAGGCTGATGCATATGCCAAAAGAAAGCAATGGGCAGCCTTCCCATAGGATTATCTTCTTCCGAATATTAAAAAATATAACAAATTTGGTGTAAGGAAACAAGGTTTAGTTCCCCTTGATTGACTTTGGCACCCCTTAAACCCTATCCCCGCTTTTGGAAGAAAGAGGCGGGATTATAATTTCATCGATCGAAAGGGATTAAGAGTCGAGGGCGGGAGGATTGACTTTCGGCTCAGCTGTGGTATTTTTTAGGTGCGCAATGGATTCAACTGGAGGAAGAGTCATGGCGATGCCAGATTATGATTTGCTCATCGCTGGCGGCGGCCCGGCAGGTCTAACGGCCGGCCTCTATGCCGCCCGGGCGAAACTTCGCGCGCTCCTCGTAGAAAAGATGGCGCCCGGAGGGCAGGCCGCCAGCACTTATATGATCGAAAACTACCCTGGTTTCCCAGAGGGCATCCCTGGGCCAGACCTGATGCAAGCGATGGAGAACCAAGCAAAGCGTTTTGGGCTGGAGATCGTAACCGGAGAAGTAAGCCAATTGACCTCTCGCGGGCAGCTTTGGGAAGTGGAGCAGGAAGGCCGAAAAATAACGGCCAAAGCTGTTATCGTGGCCACGGGGGTTGAGCCAGCAAAATTAGGAGTCCCCGGTGAGGAGGAGCTGAAGGGGAGGGGGGTCTCCTATTGCGCTACCTGTGATGGGCCTTTCTTTCGCGATCAGGATATCGGGGTTGTTGGCGGGGGCGATTCGGCCGTGGACGAAGCCTTATACCTGAGTCGCTTTGCCAGGCGCGTCTACATCATCCATCGGCGCAATGCCCTACGAGCCGAAAAAATTCTGCAGGAAAGGGCGTTCAGGAATGAAAAGATCGAGATCCTTTGGGATAACGTAGTTACCAAGGTGATCGGCGGGGCAGGGGTGGAAGCGTTGGAGTTGAAGAGCGTGAAGACCCAAGAAAGAAGGACGTTAAAAGTAAGCGGGGTCTTTTTTTATGTGGGGTTAAAACCCAACACAGGATTTCTTCGGGAAATAGTGGAGATGGACGAGCGAGGGCACGTGATCACGGATGCGAATATGGCTACCTCTGCTCCGGGAGTTTTTGCCGCAGGCGATGTTCGCCAGAAGCTTCTACGCCAGGTAGCAACCGCCGTTGGAGACGGAGCTACGGCCGCCTTTGCGGTCGAACGCTATCTGGAGTCGATGTTTCGCTGACTGGGGGAATTCGTCCGCTGCTGAAAGCAAAAATGGCCTTAAAATTTAAATAAATGTAAGAATTTAGCGTTTTGAAAAGAATCATTATTGTTCTATTAAGTACGTCATTCCCGCGAAAGCGGGAATCCAGAAATCTTAGAAAAGCCTGGACTCCTGCTTTCGCAGGAGTGACAGACTCTATTTGGTTTGCGATTTCGCATCTTTTTCAAAGAGCTAAATTATTACAATAAATCAATTTCAGTTTTGGGGAGCCAAGAACATCCATGACCCGCAAGGGAGCAGGTTTGAAAATTTTGATTTCCAACGATGATGGAATCTATTCCGAGGGGCTGCGGGCATTGAACGAGGCCCTGGAAAGGATTGCCGAAGTTTGGACCGTGGCCCCGGACCGCGAACAGAGCGCGGTGAGTCATGCATTGAGCATGGGCCGTACGCTGCGCTGGAAGAAGGTGAAGGAACTGGGGCCTCGTTTTTTTGCGGTGAATGGAACACCGACAGATTGCATCCTCCTGGGAGTCAGCAAGATTTTGCCCGAGAGGCCGGGCCTGATCGTCTCTGGAATCAATAAAGGGGAGAATTTGGGGGATGACATAACTTACTCTGGAACGGTCTCCGCGGCCATCGAAGGAACGATCCTGGGCATTCCCTCCTTTGCCATTTCTTTGGTGGCCAGGAACGACTTCGACTTCACCCCGGCCGCTCATTTCGCCGCCCGTTTAGCTAAGAATATTCTCCGGCACGGCCTTCCCCGGAATACTTTTCTAAACGTCAACGTCCCGGCCACGGGGAAAAAACCCCGCGCGTACAAGATTACGCGCATGGGTAAGCGGATTTATGGTGACCCGGTGCAGGAGAAATTGGACCGGTGGGGGAAAAAATATTATCTGATCGGCGGCAATGATCCAGGGTACGCAGATACGGAAGATTCAGATTTTAAAGCCATCGCCAATAATTTCATCTCCATAACGCCCTTGCACTTAGATTGGACCAATTATGCCTCCTTTGAAACACTGGCCAAACGCAAAATCTGAGCCTTCTTTCCAAGCCGAACGATGAAACCATTTAGGGAACGGCCACTCCCAACCCTGGATTATGCTAAAGCTCGAGAGCGTATGGTCCAGGAACAGATCATCGGGCGAGGGATCAAAGACCTGCGAGTGATCAAAGCCATGCAGGAGGTCCCCAGGCACCTTTTCATTCCAGAAGCTTTGCTTGGCCAAGCCTATGGAGATTTTGCCCTGCCCATCGGGGAGGGGCAGACCATCACTCAACCTTACCTGGTTGCTTACATGAGCGAGGCTCTGGGTCTTAAAGGGGAGGAACGTGTCCTGGAAATCGGGACGGGGTCAGGCTATCAGGTGGCAGTGCTGGCGCATCTGGCCTGGCGAGTGTATTCGGTGGAGAGAATTCGCTCGCTTCT
Source organism: Deltaproteobacteria bacterium (assembly GCA_016234425.1). Classification (GTDB taxonomy): domain Bacteria; phylum Desulfobacterota; class SM23-61; order SM23-61; family SM23-61; genus JACRCA01. Next base: position 18,438 of record JACRCA010000362.1, read on the forward strand.
CGAACGGGCGAGGAAGGTCCTCGATCAGATCCAGTGCTGGAATGTGATTACCCGGCTCTTTGACGGGACTTATGGCTGGAAAGAGGAAGCGCCCTTCGAGGCCATTCTGGTTACGGGCGGATCTCCCTCCATCCCCTCGCCCTTGAAGGAACAACTGAAGGTCGGGGGAACCATGGTAATTCCCGTGGGCAGCCGCAGCTCCCAGAAACTCCTAAAAATCCGCCGAACCGCCACAGGATTTTTGGAAGAAGAATTAAGGGAATGTAATTTCGTGGCCCTGGTCGGCGAATACGGGTGGGAAAAGCAAGAGAGGATTTCTTGAGTTTAGTTCATCTCCAATTCATGTGGCCTCGCCTTAAAGAAATCATCAATAAATTGACCATCATTCAAACAAATCAAGTTATCCCCTGGCAATATTCGTGCAGAGATAAGCCTCCATTCATCCATGGAAGTAATGAGGGAGGATTGGGGAAAGCAACTTTATTACCCTTCTCTGAGAAAGAAGCAGCTGATCTTGAAAGTGACTACCGAGGTTTTCGCGGAAAAGGGCTTCAATAAAACGACAATCTCTCAGATTGCCCGGAAGGCCAAGATCGCCAAGGGCAGCATTTACCGTTATACCGTTATTTCGATAACAAAGAAGATTTGCTGTCCTCTATTCCCGAAGAACGGATGGAGAGTTTTTTATTAGGTCTGCGGGAGCAAGCACCGTCATCGTGGTTGGCCGCAGCCCAATGACCGGTCTCCGGGGTAGTGGCATCAGCTAAGGCGCATGGTTTTCTATCCTCCCTTTCGGATATTTATGAATATGGTTCATTTTTTAAAAAATTTCTTTAATTTTCAACTTCGGATCAATAATTTGCTGATAGTTTCTACATTTTCTTAATTTTTTCCATCTTCTTCCGCCGGAAAAAAGGCTTTTTTTCGAAATTTTTTTTCTTGACAAAGATTTAGGGATGAGTATGATTCATTTCGAGTTTCATTCCCTTTTAGGCAAATCGGGTTTCCGCCTGGTGACTGACCGAAAGGATCTCACTTCATAATGGATATGAGGGAAGGATGAAGCGTAAGCGAAGATTTCAGGCGGAGAGCAAGAAGCGGCTGATTTTGCAGGTGGCCAACGAGGTCTTCGCCGAGAGAGGTTTCCAGGAGACGACCATCTCCCAGATTGCTCAGAAGGCTGGTATAGCTGAGGGCAGCCTCTACGATTATTTCAAGAACAAGGAGGATCTTTTGTTTTCCATTCCGGAGGAGCGGATGGAGGGTTTTTTATTTGGGTTGCAGGAGCATTTGAAGGGGATTCGGGGGGGTTTGGAGAAGTTGCGGAAATTGATCTGGTATCATTTGGATTTTTACGAGAGGAACAGGGATTATACCCGGATTTTGCTTTTAGATTTGCGGCAGAATCCGCGCTTTAACCGGAGTCGGGCCTATGGGATGATTCGGCAGTACAGCAAGATGATTCTTCAGGTGATCGAGGAGGGGAAGAGGGAGAGGAGTATCCGGAGGGAGGTAGATTCTTATATTTTGCGGGATTTGATTTTGGGGACGATAGAGCATTTTAGCATTCGGGGGTTTATCATGGGGAGGGTTCCCCCTTTGGCTGAGGCAGCGGATCAGCTTTATGACTTGATTGTTTCTGGGGTGGCGGAGAGGAATCGAATGGTCACCCTTCCCTTGAATCAGTTAATCAGGCTGCGGCGATCAGAAATAAGTAGGAAGAAAATATCCATGGGGAATATGAGAATGCGGCA
>JACRCA010000367.1 GCA_016234425.1 Deltaproteobacteria bacterium
ACTTGGGAAGGCCAGCTGATGTTACGCCGTATTCTGCAACTTGGCATTAACATAATTTTTTCACACCTTCGGGGGGGGCCGGGGGGGATTTCTGGGATAGCGTGCGGCCATAAGCCAAAGTTATTATTTGTGTTGCGGCTATGCTGCGCTGTGGCCTCTGTGGTTAAATTTCGAAGATAGCGGAGGAGAGCTTGCTGGATCAATTCGCCTTTGAAATAATTGTAATGGATATCTCGACTCGCCTCCTGGATCTGGAATCCGATGAGGTAGATAGCAGAATCAACAGCGCCCTGCAAATCATCGGAGAGGCGACAGGTGTAGACCATGGATACATTTATCTTTTCTCCGATGACAGGACGAGGCTTACCATAACCCATGAATGGCGCTCCCAAGGGTATGGATTAGAGGCCAAACAGTTGCAAGAGTTACCTTTTGAGCATCTCTCCTGGATAACGGAAAAAATCAAAAAAGGCCAGATCGTACATATCCCTCAAATCGCGGACCTTCCCCCCGAGGCCACAGCGGAAAAAGGGATCTTCCAATTGAAGGGGTGCCGATCTCTCATTCTGGTGCCCATGATCCATGAGAAGTTCTCTCGCGGATTCCTCGGGTTAGAGTCGATACAGGCGGAAAAAATATGGCCGGAAGAGATGATTGTGCTTCTTCGATTGGTAGGAGAGATATTCATTAAGGCCCTGCAGCGGGCACGTGTGGAGAAGGAGCTGCAAAAAATTGAAGAAAAATACCGCAGTCTGGTAGAGAACATTAATGAGGTGATCTTCTCCCTGGATCTCCAAGGATGTTTTACGTACATCAGTCGGGTGATCGAGCAAGTTGCCCTTTACCAGGTTGAGGAAATGATGGGGCAGCCTTTTTTTCGCTTTGTTTATCCGGAAGACCTGTCAGAGTTTCAGAAGAACTTCAAGAACACCCTGTCCGGCAATTCAGAGTCCCACGAATTTCGCCTCCTCAATAAACAGGGAAATATTCGCCATGTGCGCATATCCTGCCGCCGGCTGCTGGAAAACGATCAACCAGTGGGTCTGACCGGAATACTGAGCGACATTACCGAACAGAAGTTGGCCGAAGTCCTACTCGACCGCGCCGAAGCAAAATATCGCCACATCTTTGCCAACGCGGTAGAAGGTATTTTCCAGTGCACGCGAGACGGCCAATTCATCGTGGCCAATCCAGCTTGCGCGCGCATATTAGGATATACCCTTCCTGAAGAACTGATCATTCAGAATTCTGATACCGAGCGACCCTACTTTGTGGACCCCGAACGCTACAAGGAGTTTCAGCGGCTCCTGGAAGAAAACAGCCTCATCAAGGGCTATGAGGCCCAGGTCTATCGCAAAGATGGGAGCAAAATATGGATTTCGGCTAATGCGCTCGCTATTCGGGACCCGAGCGGGGCTGTCCTCTTTTACGAAGGGACGATGGAAGACATCACCGAGCGCAAAGAGGCAGATGATCAGATCCGCTATCTGAGTTTCCATGATAATTTGACGGGCCTCTATAACCGCGTGTATTTCGAGGAGGAACTGAAACGGTTGGATACGGATCGGCAGCTGCCCATCAGTGTGATCATGGGAGACCTCAATGGCCTGAAATTGGTCAATGATGCCTTTGGTCATCAAGAGGGAGATAAGTTTCTCATCCAGACGAGCAAGATCCTGAAGGACTCCTGCCGGAAAGAAGACGTGATCGCTCGTTGGGGAGGGGACGAGTTTGCCATCTTTTTACCAAAAACCAGCTTCCGGATAACCAGAGAGGTCATGGAGCGAATAAAACTTGCCTGCAGCCAGGCAGGTTCCCAACCCATGGAACTCAGCATTGCCCTCGGGGCTGGGACAAAAGATGACCCTTCCCAGGATATCCAAGAAATATTGAAAGAAGCCGAAGAAAGGATGTACAAGGATAAGCTCTTAGAGAGCAAAAAAGTCCGGACCTCTATTATTTCTTCCCTGCAAAAGACCCTTTTTGAGAAAAGCCACGAAACAGAAGAACATACTCATCGCCTCCGGCAGTTAGCTTTGCAAATGGGCAGCGCGCTCGAGATGTCAGAGCGAGAACTGGACGAATTGACGCTCCTGGCCACCCTCCATGACCTCGGCAAGATCGCCATCCCGGAAGGAATCTTCATTAAACCAGACAAATTATCCCCCGAAGAGTGGGAACTGATTTGGAAGCATCCCGAGATCGGGTACCGAATTGCTGTATCGTCCCCTGAGCTGGCCCCGATTGCCGAAGCTATTCTGTCCCATCATGAATGGTGGAATGGGAAAGGCTATCCCCGAGGGTTAAAAGGACAGGATATTCCTCTCCCCTCGCGCATCATAGCGATTGCGGATGCCTATGATGTAATGACCCACCAACAACCATACAAAAAAGCAATGAGCCGAGAAGAAGCTCTGCAAGAGCTGCAAAAAAAGGCCGGCAGTCAGTTTGATCCCCAGCTTATCTCCCTGTTTATCAAATTAGTTCCCGCCGCATAGCTTCTATCGTGG
>JACRCA010000368.1 GCA_016234425.1 Deltaproteobacteria bacterium
GCTCAAGCATATACCAGGTGGTGGTTTTCCGGGGAGAGGTGTAATATTTGACCTGTTCATAAAGGCGGTAAGATTCGAAGGATGAGGAAGATGTCATGCAGGCGTCCAGCACGCCGGTTTGCAAGGCAAAATAGATCTCCGAAGATGGCATGCTAGTGATGGCTGCGCCGCAGCCATCGTGCAGCATTTTCTCAAACATTTTTCCAGCTGCCCGGATCTTCAGCCCCTTCATGTCTTCCGGCTTGATGACGGGTTTGGTCTTGGTTGCCATCCCCCCTCCACACCACGCCCAGGTGATAATTTTCATCCCGTTTTGTTCGCAGAGCTTCTCAATCTCCTTTCCAATGGGCGCATCTTTCCAGCGCATGGCCTGATGGTGGTCTTTGACCACGCAGGGCATGAGAGTGATGGAAAACTGGGGAACCTTTCCGGCGGCATAATCCAAGGGGTAAACACAAAAGTCTAAAGCTCCCTTGAGCAGAGCATCGTATTGGGGAACGGGCTTGAAGAGAGCGGATGCCGGATAAATTTCCAACTTGAGGGTCCCCCCAGTCTGCTCCTCTACCTTCTTGGCGAAGTGTCGACATAGCCGATCCCGGAAGTCCCCCTTATCGATGGTTCCCCCGGGCCACTGATGGGAGATTTTCAAAACCAAGGGTTTTTCCTTGGTCTGGGCCATGACTTCTGTCCCTGATGGGGTCAATAGCCCGAAGAAGAATAAGAAGATTAGAGAAAATATTCCCAAGCGTCTCATGGTTCCCTCCTTTCGCAAATGTTTACCATTTGATTCAAGAAACCCCCTATCTCTTCTATCTAATAACCCCCCCCAGGAAATCCGCGGAGGTTGGTTCTTTTCCTCGATAGCGAAAGAAAGGCAACTACGAAGCGAATGAATGTTCGTTCCCTATCATGCTTTGAGTTCATTTGTCAAGAATTTTTTTGAGCCCCCATTAAATTTCCCTTGAAATTTCTTACTTGATGTGTTAATTATCCATTTCCCATGAAAAATCTGAAGAGAAATGAGCTCCTCAGCAAGCCAGAGCCCATTGAGGGTGAGATGGAGAGAAGAAGAATTGCTTTCATCTTCCCCGGGCAAGGCTCCCAGTACCCGGGCATGGGGGTGGATATTTCCAACCATTATCCGGTGGCCAACAGCATTTTTACCCGCGCCGATGATCTCCTGGGCTATAAAATCTCCACCCTATGCTGGGAGAAAGATGAAAAGCATTCTCATGAGAAGCTGCGCAGCTGGCTGAAACACATCGGAGACTTTTTCCACTTAGCCTTTCTTGACCGGCTGCAAGAGAAATTGCATAAACGGCCCCTCCTGGAGTACACCCGCTATTCCCAGCCAGCCGTCTTTACGGCCAGCGTGGCCTGCCTGGAAGCGCTGCGCCAGGAAATCCGCGCCCGCGGACACCACCTGGACTTCGACATGGCGGCAGGGCATAGTCTGGGAGAATACACGGCCTTTTACGCCGCCGGAGCCCTCGATTTCGAGGATGCCCTTCTTCTGGTCAAGACCCGGGGCGAATACATGCAGGACTGTGGGGAAGAGATCGAGAAGGCCGGCCTTCTTTCCATCCTGGGCAAGACCAAGATCCAGGGGATCGACCGAGTCTGTCAAAAGGCCAATGTCCACGTCGCGGTCTATAATACCGATTACCAGATCGTGCTTGGGGGGTATGAAGAAAACCTGAAGCACGCCAAGCAGATCGTGGAGGAAATGGGGTTCAAGGGCGTCCCCCTGAAAGTTAGCGGACCATTTCACACCTACCTGATGAAGCCAGCTGCCGATCGCATGCACACTTACTTGGCCGGCGTAGACTTCACCATCTCCGCAAGGCCCGTTATCGCCAACACCAGTACGCGGGCCATTGTGGACCCGATGGATATAAAAAATGAGCTAACCGATCAGATTTTTAAGCCTGTTCTCTGGAAAGATTGCGTAGAAAAAATGATTAAAAGCGGCGTAGGATGTTTTGTGGAGATCGGTCCAGGAAAAGTATTGAACGGGTTGATCGGTAAAGTGGATCCGCACGTCCAGGTCCTGAACGTGGAGGACCAGCAGACCTTAGAAAGCACCGTACTGGAGTTAATCCATCTGAGTTCCGGGGCCAAAGCCTGACTGCTCCCCTTTTTCCTCGTTCATCCTTCCTTCTATTTTTGATTACGAAGGCCCTTTTAGAAATTTCCCAGGCGAAAAGCCCGGGCGGCCTGAAGGATATAACAATCTCAAGGTGATTCTCATGGAGCTGAGCGCCTTTCAAAGCTTGATCCGGGATATTTACTTTCAACGAGACTCGAGGCGAGGTTTGGATAGAACCTTCCTCTGGTTCCTGGAGGAAGTAGGGGAGTTTACCCGCTCTTATCGACGGGGAGAATACGAAAAAATAGGCAGCGAGATGGCTGACGTTATCGCTTGGCTGGCCTCTGTGGCTAACCTCCTGGGTATAGACTTGGAATCGGCGGTCTTGAAAAAATACCCCAGGGTATGCCCCCTCTGTTCCTCCATCCCCTGTGCCTGTCCCTTCCGCTAATCCCCATCTTCGAGCTGGCGGAGATCTTCTTCGCCGAGCCCGAAGTAATGGCCTACCTCATGAACTACAGTCTGATAGACCTTTTTCTTGAGGTCCTGCGTGCTTACGCTTATGCGCTCCAGCGGCTTCCGGTAGATAATGATGCGGTCCGGCAGCACGTTCCCGTACCAGAATCCTCTATCCTTCACAGATATTCCGTGGTAAAGGCCGAGTAATTCTCCCCAGGCATTCGAATCTTCCGAAATCGCCGGGGGGTCTTCTTCGACGATAATGGCTACATTCTCCAGTCGTTTTCTCAACTCCTCTGGAAGCGATTCCACTGCCTCTCTGACCAACTGTTCAAAAAAACGTCTCCCTCGGGAGAAACCGCGTTTGGAAAAGTTGCGGCGTGGCATTCTAAACCCCTCTTGGCCAGATTCCCCTGATAATGTTGGCCTTAAAAAATCCGTTGATATTTTTCCCCCATTATTGTATGCTGACCCAGAGTTATCTCCAAGGGCTTTTTTGTCCACTTAATTCTTTTAAAGAAAGGAGGTAAAAGAGGATCATGAGGAAACTGACCATCGTTTTGATTGGGCTAATTTTCGCTATCTCACTTACCGGCTTAGCCTTTGCTCAGGAGAAGCCTAAGCCAGCGAAACCAGCAGAAGCAGCCAAACCCGCTGCACCAGCTAAACCAGCTGTGCCAGCCAAACCAGAGGCTGCTAAACCAGAGGCCCCTAAAAAGGAGGCCCCACCCAAGCCCGTGGTTTACCGGATGGGAGGGATCGTTTCAGCCGTGGATGTTGCTGCCCAGAAAATCACGATCAAACAGGACGCCGTGAAGAAGCAGAAAAAGGTCACGCTGAGCGTGAGCAAGAAGGCGGCTAAGGATCTGGCGGGAATCAATGCGGGGGACGTGGTTAACGTCTGGGTTACCGGCAAGACGATCACCAGCATAACAAGGATCTACTAAGAAGGGGAAAAGACTCAAAGGGATTCAATATTTAGCTTTTTAAGGGTGAAGAAAAGGCACCCCGGGCGGGTGCCTTTTCTTTTGGGAATTTTTATTGCCAGGCAAAGATAAAAAGAATATAATTAAAAATTCAAGGTTATTTACGCCCGTATGGTTTTCTCCCTTCCCTGCAGGCATAGGAGAAAGATGAAGGGGAGACAGGAGTACATCGGTGAAGAGGACTTACCAGCCGAGCAATATTCGGCGAAAAAGAACTCATGGTTTCTTGCAGCGCATGTCCACAAAAGGCGGGTGCTTAGTCTTGAAGCGCAGGAGGGCTAAAGGCCGCAAGAGATTAGTCCCAGAAGTAAGCGAATACTAACCATCAACCCACATGCGAGGTAGGCATCCGGGGGAGAGAGGGAACTGTAGCTTTGGGATAGAGGAGAAGCTCC
>JACRCA010000369.1 GCA_016234425.1 Deltaproteobacteria bacterium
CAAAAAAAGATTCCCCTGGATATGCTGACCGGAGAAAAAACGTTTGCGGTAGTTTATGAAAATGTGCAGGTTCCTGCGAAGAGCGTCATCGGAGCCATTGGCAAAGGAGCTACCTATTTGAATAAGATTATTCCCCAAGCTACCATCCTAAAATGCGGGGAAATGTTAGGAGGGTTGGAGCGAGTGGTTGAAATGACCGTGGAATATGTCAAACAACGCCAGCAGTTTGGTAAGCCTATAGGTAGCTTTCAGGTAATTCAGCACTATTGTGTGGATATGGCCACTTACTTAGAGACGACCAGGTTGATTACCTACCAAGCTGCATCCCTCCTAAGTGAAGATATCCCGTGCCCTAAGGAGATCGCCATGGCTAAGGCTTGGTGTAGCGACGCCTATAAAAAATCTACCTGGATTGCTCAGCAAATCCACGGCGGGATTGGGTTTACCGAAGAACACGATTTGCATTTATTCTACAAGCATGCCAAGGCATCAGAATTGGCTTTTGGTGATTCCTGGTTTCATCGAACAAAAGTCGCAGAGGAGATGGGCTTATAATTCTATAAAGAAAGGAGGGTCAATAAAATGAAGATTCTACGATTGGGCTTAGCAGTAATAATGGTTGTCTCGATGGTGACTACCGCCGAAGCTGCCAAGAAGATGTACCTCTCCATCGCTACGGGTGGGACGGGCGGGGTCTACTACCTCATCGGCGCTGGCATCGCTAAGTTGATGAGCAAATACGCCCCGAACATTAAGGCAACTTCGGAGACGACGGCTGCGGGTGTGGAAAACACTCGTCTACTGGGCCCCAAAAAGGCGGAGGTTGCTCTCCTCGATGAAACTACTTTGCGATCTACGGTGGCCAAGACACCCGGCTTCAAGCTTGAAGACTATAGGGCAATCTTTTCTGGCCATCCGATGTTCACCCACATTTTTGTGTCGGTGGATTCGCCCATTAAAGACATCCCCGACTTCAAAGGTAAGAAGGTAGCGGTGGGAGCACCAGCAAGCGGAAACGAGGTGATCGCCAAGGCTGTTACCGAAGAATACGGCCTGACGTACAAAGACTTCAAGCCTCAGTGGCTATCTTTTGCTGAGCAGGCCAGTGCCTTTAAAGACAGAAGCATCGATGTCGGGATCATCACTGCGGGAGTACCGACATCGTCCATAGTGGACATCACGACAGTCGTCCCTATCCGCTTCATGTATTTGACAGAAGATAAAATGAAAGCAATCGAGGGGAAAAACCCCGCCTTTTTCCCGAATATCCTGCCGGCAAATAGCTATAAAGGCCAGATGACTGCGATAAAAGGAATCGGATCAGCAGGCACAATTACGGTCCACAAGGACATGGACGAAACCACGGCATACTGGTTATGTAAGGTGATTGCCGAATACTATAAAGAGCTGGCGGAAATTCACCCCGCTGGCAATGCTTACACTTTGAACAGGGTTTTCGAAGGTATCGGCATACCGTTCCACCCCGGCGCGATTAAATATCTCACTGAGGTGGGGGTATGGCAAAAGCGGCCTGCTCGGTTTAAGTAAATTTTTCCGCAATTTTTTACTTCGCGGTAGATAACCCAAGGAAGGTACGGTAATGCGCCAGTTTCGCGGGAAAATGGCTATTGTTGCGATGGCGATAGGCGTTGTCTGGTCCGCGTTCCAACTCTGGACTGGGGGCATCGAAATAATGGTGGCCATGCGCCAGCGCGCCATCCACCTGATGTTTACCGAGATTCTGGTCTTCCTCCTCTTTCCGATGCGCAAGGCGTGGGTCAACAGCCGGCTGGCCTTCGCCGTTGACTTCGTCCTCGCCGGTCTCTCCCTCGTCACTGGTCTATACATTTTCATTGAGTATGAGGAGCTATCCATGCGGATAGGCATCACCAGCACCTCAGACCTCCTTTTAGGCGGTATGGCCATTATCCTTTTGCTCGAGACAACCCGGAGGGTCATCGGGGCGGCCATGCCGGCGATTGCGGTCGTATTTCTACTTTATGCTTATTTTGGGCAGTATGCGCCGGATTTGTTTGCTCACCGGGGCTATGATATTGAGCGTATCGCTAGCCAAATGTACTTGACGACCGAAGGGATCTATGGCCTCATCCTCGGGGTATCCGCCACTTTCATCTATCTCTTTGTTCTTTTCGGCGGATTTTTGAATGTGTCCGGTGGAGGAAAGTTCTTCATCGATATCGCTTACGGCTTATTCGGGCGAGTCCGGGGCGGCCCTGCTAAAGTAGCTGTCGTGGCCAGCAGTCTTTTTGGCACGATCTCGGGCAGCGCGGCGGCCAACGTGGTGGGAACGGGAACTTTTACGATCCCGTTGATGAAGAGCGTTGGCTATAAGGCGCACTTTGCCGGCGCCGTGGAGGCCGTGGCTTCTTCGGGTGGGCAACTCATGCCCCCCGTTATGGGAGCTGCCGCCTTCATCATGGCCGAGATCCTCCAAATTTCCTATTTCCAAGTGTGCATTTATGCGGTTTTTCCCGCGTTACTCTATTATTTTTGCTGTTTCGTGATGGTGGACCTGGAGGCGGCCAAGACGGGGCTGAGGGGCGTACCTCGCGAGGCTTTGCCCAGAGTGGGAAAGATCTTGCGGGAGCGGGGGTTGCTCCTGCTACCCGTTCCGGTTTTAATCTATTTCCTTGCGATCATGCAGGCCACACCGATGAAAGCCGCCTTTTGGGCGATCATCACCACCTTCGGCCTTCTCGTCTTTCTAACCATTTTGACCAAGTTCCGCGAGTTAGGAAACCAGCTTCCCGCTTCTGCCAAGCTATTCCCAACCGGGGTGACGATCATGCGCCGAACTGCGGAAGCGATGCACGAAGGAGCAACGGGGTCCCTGATCGTAGCTACAGCCTGCGCCACCGCGGGGATCATCGTCGGCATTACCAACCTCACTGGTCTGGGGCTGAAGCTCTCTGGCATCCTTATAGACCTTTCGGGAGGCAACCTCCTGGCTCTCCTGGTGCTGACGATGATCGCTTCCCTCATTTTGGGAATGGGCTTGCCAACAACTGCATGCTATATCTTGCTGGCTGTTCTTGCTGCGCCAGCCCTGATTAAGTTGGGAGTTCTGCCCATCGGCGCGCACCTTTTCGTCTTTTATTTTGGCATTATTTCCGCTATCAC
>JACRCA010000376.1 GCA_016234425.1 Deltaproteobacteria bacterium
GGCACCGCTACTTCTTCAGGAGCGCGGGAGATACCTGGATGAACGGACATGCTGCGGCGAGCTTTTGGAAAGATCAGCCCTACACTAAATGGGGGTTCATCAACCAGGATTACGCCTATGGACGATCCCAGTTTGAGACCTTCACGATTGCCATGAAGAAGGTGAAGCCCGGCTTCACGGTCGTGACTGAACAGTGGCCAAAGTTGGGCACCACGGACTTTACCCCATTCATTACCGCCCTTATGGCGGCTAAGCCAGAGGCACTCTACACCACTCTATGGGGCACCGATGCGATGACCTTCATCAAGCAGGCCAAAGGCTACGGACTTTTCGACCAGATGAAGGTGTGCGGCCCTTTTTGGGGCATGCCCCTTCTCAGACCCATGGGTCAGGAGATGGTGGAGGGGGTATACTGCATGACTGAGTGGCCCTTCGTCTATCCAGGAAGCCCGGAAAACAAAGCTTTTATGGATGCCTATAGGAACCGCACCGGTCAATTCCCTTCCGACTATTCGGTTCTAGGATACAATGCGGCCACTTTCGTAGTTGCCGGGATAGAGAAAGCTGGAACTGAAAAGACTGAGGCTCTGATCGACGCCCTTGAAGGGATTTCCATCAAGACCATAGCCCCGGCGAAGACAATCACCATCAGGAAATGCGACCATCAGGCCGACTACGGCATATGCATGGGAAAGAGCAAGAAGAGCCCCGACTGGCCGTGGTTTGTCCTTGAGGACGTAAAGGTCATCCCTGGCGGCCCGACGATGCGAAGTTGCGAAGAAATTCTGGCAGAACGGGCTAAAGCAAAGTGAATTAAAATTTAATTTTTGGCGTGGTGGAGGGAGTTGAGCTTCACCACGCCTGACCTTAAGGAGGAAATAATTTATGACCGGGGCGGTGCTAATATCCCAATTCCTGAGTGGGCTGACTACCGCCATGATATACTTCCTCATCGCCGCCGGGCTCACCCTCATCCTCGGAGTTTTAAAGATAATGAACTTTGCCCAGGGGGGCATCTATATGTTAGGGGCTTATACTTGCTACACCTTCATGAAGCTTTTCGGCGGCACTAACCTCGGCTTCTGGATGACCCTGATTATCGCCCCTGTTGTGGTGGCCGTCTTTTTCACCGTGTTGGAAGTCGTGCTCATGCGAAGATTCTACGAGAAAGTTGCCCTTTACATGTTGTTACTCACCTACGGGATATTGATTGCTACGTACGACCTGGCGCGGATGATATGGGGCTGGATCATTAAAACCGCCCCTATGCCCCCTATGTTTTGCCGCTCAGTGGAAATCCTTGGCCGTCCCTTCCCCCTGTATAACGTGTTCCTTATTATTATGGGATTCTTCATGTTTTTCCTAATCTGGTTTGTCATCCGCCGGACAACCTGGGGAAAGATGATGAGGGCCGCTGCCGATGACCGGGAAATGACGGCTGCTCTGGGGATCAATGTCCCTCTGGCGTTCACAAGCGTTTTCGGCTTTGGGGCATGGATAGCAGCCATGGGTGGGGCTTTAGTGGCACCTATGGCTGGTATGGCTGCCGATATGGGAATTGATGCCGGCATCATCGCCTTTATCGTGGTGGTCATAGCGGGATTGGGCAGCCTGCCCGGCGCTTTACTCGCCGCCTTCATCTGCGGGGAAGTGCAGGCTTTCGGTATCCTTGTCCTTCCCGAGTTGGCCATAGCATTTATGTATCTGGTGCTGGTCATCGTCCTTATCGTCCGCCCCTGGGGACTTTTCGGGAAACCCGTATTTATAAAATAGGGTGGTTTATGTCGCGCAAAGCTAAAAGAAGTTTAACCACTAATACCTGGTTTCTTTTCGCCGTGGCTTTTTTCGCCGTCTTCCCCATTTGGGCTCCGGTGATGTGGAAACACCTGGCGACTGAGATCTTCATCATCGCCCTGTTCGCTATGAGTCTTAATATGGTCCTGGGCCGCGGAGGGCTGCCCTCTTTTGGTCATGCCTGCTTCTATTGTGTGGGAGGCTATACAATCGCCCTGTTTATGATGAAGCTTCACTTCCCCTTCGCCATCGCTGTGATTGCTGCTCCGGTAGTAGCTGCCATCTTTGCGGCCATAATCGGCTACTTCTCCGTTCGCCTCACGGGCATTCACTTCGCCATCCTTACCCTGGGCTTTAGCCAGCTGGTCTGGGCTATTGCCCATAAATGGTATGGCTTCACCAAGGGGGATGATGGCATCACCGGCATTCCCGTTCCCGCCGCCTTACGAGGGATAACCCATTACTATTACTTCGTCTTTGTTATCTTAATCACCTGCCTACTCCTCATCAGGATTGTTCAGAATTCGCCCTTTGGGAATACCATTGTGGCTATCCGCGAAAACCGGGAGAGAGTCACCTTCAGCGGGCTCAAGGTCTGGCACCACCTGTGGCTTAACTTCGTTATCGCCGGCTTTTTCGCCGGCTTAGCCGGCTCCCTCTTGGTCCTCCTTAACCGAGCAGTGTTTCCTGATTTTGGTTACTGGACAAAGTCAGCCGGGGTGGTGCTGATGTGCATCTTTGGAGGAGTGGGGGCATTTATCGGTCCCATAGTTGGGGCGGCGATTATAACCCTCTTAGAGCATTACATCTCCATTTACACCTTTTATTGGCAGCTTGTCTTGGGCTGTTTAATAGTAATCCTGGTTATATTTCTGCCCGGCGGGATATGCGGATTTATCGAGAATAGGCTCAGGGGAGAAAAGAAAATAACCGAGGAGGTACCCTATGCTTCTCAAAGTCGAGGGCCTTAGTAAGTCTTTTGGTGCCCTTATGGCGGTTCATAATGTCAATTTGGAAGTTGATGAGGAGGAGCAGGTAGCCATAATCGGACCTAACGGGGCTGGCAAGACCACTTTTTTCAACCTGTTAACCGGCTATTTACCGAAGGATTCGGGAAAGGTTCTTTTTGATGGAGAGGACCTCACCAAGCTTTCCTCTGACCAGATAATAAGAAAGCGGGTGGGAAGGTCCTTCCAGATAGTCAATATCTATCCTGAGACAAGCGTCTTCGAGAGCATCCAGATGACCCTAATCGCTTCCAGGAGAAAGTCCTATGATCTCTTCTCTCCAGCTAAGAAGATGTATCGGGAGGAAACGGAGAGGATTCTGGAAGCGGTGGGGCTCACCGAGTTAAAATATGTCCCCGGAGGATCTCTATCCCATGGGGATAAGAAGAGGGTGGAAATGGGCATGGTTCTCGCTCTCAAGCCCAGGCTTGTACTCCTGGATGAGCCGACTGCTGGTATGGCTCCTGAAGAGACCCTGGCCACAATGGCCCTGGTCAAGGAGTTAGCTGAAAAGGAACACCTTACCATGATATTCACTGAGCACGATATGAGCGTCGTCTTTGCCTGGGCGAAGAGGATTGTCGTGATGTATCAGGGGACGATCATCGCCGATGGCCAGCCTGAAGAGATCAAGGGGAACCCTGAAGTGCGCAAAGTCTATTTGGGAGAGAGAAGATGATCATAGAGATAAACGACATCCATACATTCTACGGGACAAGTCACATCTTGTTCGGCATCTCCATGGAGATAGAGGAAGGAGAGACCGTTTGCCTTTTAGGGAGAAATGGGGCCGGTAAGACCACCACCTTAAGGAGCATCATGGGCTTAACCCCTCCCCGCTCAGGGAGCATCAAGTTCAAGGGGAAGGAGATAACAGGGGAACCGGCTTATGCTATAAGCCGCCAAGGCATAGGTTTTGTCCCTGAGGACAGAAGGATCTTCCCCAGCCTAACCGTGCGAGAGCAGCTGGATGTGGCCAAAAAGGCCGGGGTGGGAAATTGGACGGTGGAGAAGGTTTATGAGCTTTTCCCCCACCTCAAGAAGCTCGAAAAGCATATGGGGAACCAGCTCTCGGGAGGAGAACAGCAGATGCTGACCATCGCCCGAACGCTGATGGGAAACCCTGAACTTCTCCTCATGGATGAGCCCTCAGAGGGTCTCGCCCCTTTGGTGGTGGATGATTTGATGGAGCAGATGAGAAAGCTTAAGAAGGAGAAGATCACCCTACTCTTCTCCGAGATGGGGCTGGGGTTTGCCATTGAACTCAGCGACCGAGCCTATGTCATCGATAAGGGGCAGATCCAGTGGAACGGGACCTGCAGTGAACTTAAGAAGGACGAAGAGCTAAAAAGAAAATATCTGGCAGTATAGGATTTATTAGAAATGGGGAGGTCAGGATGAGCATCTACGATCAAAAACCCTGGCTTAAAAACTACCCGCCTTGGATTTCATCAAATTATGAGGTTCCGCAAGAGAACCTCGTCCAAATTTTTAAGCGACTGGCCTCCCGGAGTGGTTCTGAACCAGCCATTTATTACTTCAATCGTTTGATCTCTTATGGCGAGGTGGATAAGTGGTCGGATAACTTAGCTGCAGCTCTTCAAGATTTAGGCCTGCAAAAAGGGGAACGGGTAGTTTTCTACATGCAAAACATCCCCCAATTTGTGATCGCTCAGTATGCCGTCTGGAAGGCTGGGGGAATCGTTGTCCCGCTAAACCCCATGTTTAAAGAAAAGGAACTGGAATATTATTTTCGCGATTCAGGGGCAAAAATGCTCATTACCCTGGGCTCCACTTATGAAGCAGTGGCCAAGAACGTTGTGGAGCATCTAAACATCGGGCCGGTGATCAGTACTTCCGGCCTGGATTTTTTCCCCCCAGCCGAACCTGTGCCCAAGGTCTTGCAGGATGAGACCAGTAGAAAATTTCCTGGAACTTTTGATTTCTTGGACCTCCTCAAACAATATGAACATCGGATGCCTCTGCCCATGCTGCTTGCACCTCAAGGACCAGCCTATTTCACCTATACTTCCGGCACCACCGGTCCACCAAAAGGAGCCATGAACACTCACGAAAATATAGTCTTTAATGCCCTGTTATATACCATCTTCCTCAACCTCGATTTCCAGGATGTCATTCTGGGAGTGGCCCCACTCTTTCACGTTACTGGCCAGGTGGCTCACCTGGCCTGCGCAGCTTACGCCGGGATTCCGGTGATCCTTTTCTTCCGCTTTGATCCTGAGGAAGCCCTCAAGCTCATCGAACGCTGGAAGGCTACTATGACTGTGGGGTCCATAACAGTGTTCATTTCCTTGATGAATCATCCAGACATCAAGAAACGGGACTTCTCTACGATGAAAAAAGTTTTCAGCGGCGGTGCCCCGGTTTCCCCGGCCATCGTAGAGAATTTTGAAAAAACTTGTGGAGCTTACATCCACAACATTTATGGGTTGACAGAAACCACCTCTCCTTCCCATTTGACGCCCTTGGGGACACGCTTACCCGTTGATCCGGTCACTGGAGCACTTTCCGTGGGGCTTCCGGCTCCCAACACAATCGCTAAAATTGTGGACCTGGAAAAAGGAGAGGAAGAACTTCCCCCCGGAGAGGTGGGAGAGATCGTCATCAAAGGGCCGATGGTCATACCTGGATACTGGAACAAGCCGGAAGAGACTGCCCACGCCATCCGCAACGGGTGGCTCTACACAGGGGACGTGGGCAAAATGGATGAGGATGGATGGTTTTATATAGTGGATCGGAAAAAAGATCTGATCATTGTCTCCGGTTATAAAGTGTGGCCCCGGGATGTGGAGGATGTACTCTACCAGCACCCGGGTGTAAAAGAGGCAGCGGTTATTGGGGTCCCCGATTCCTACCGGGGCGAAACGGTGAAAGCCTTCGTGGCCCTCAAAGAAGATTTCAAGGACAGGGTTACTCCTGAAGAATTGAGCAACTTCTGCAAGAAGCGCATGGCCGCCTACAAATATCCGCGGATCGTAGAAATTGTCCCGGAGATTCCCAAGACGGTGACCGGCAAATTTCTGCGCCGGGCACTCCGGGAAGAAGAAAAAGCCAAGTCAAAGAAATAAGGATTCAAGCCAACCCGGCCAAGACCAAATTCCCAAGATGATTCCGCAAAATCAGGAAGGAAATAAATCTTTAGGAGGAGAAGATGGCTATTAAATCCGGCTCGGAATACTTCGAAAGGGTAAAGAAACTTAAACCCAATGTCTACATCGGCGGAAGAGCAGTTTATCGCGATACCCTGGAGCTCACCACCGCCCTCAATGTCACCAAATTAACTTTTGATGTGGCTTTTCAACCGGAATATCGGGATCTTGTGGTCACCAGATCTCATCTCACCGGGGAGGAGATTAACCGCTTTAACCATGTGCATCGCAGTCCAGAAGACCTTCTGAAAAAGCAGGAGATGATCAGGGTATTAGCCCCCCGCACTGGATCCTGCATTCAGCGATGCATGTCCAATGATGTGCTCAATGCCTTGGGGATTGTCACGAAAGAAATTGATGAGGCCAAAGGGACGGATTATCATGGGCATTTCCTTAAATACCTCGAATACTACCAAAGAGAAGATCTGATGGCGGGAGGAGCCCAAACCGATGCCAAAGGAGACCGCAGCAAACGCCCCCATCAGCAGGTTGACCCTGATTTGTACCTGCATATCGTGGAAAAGAAAAGAGACGGGATCATCGTACGGGGTGCCAAGCTGCACAATACGAGTGCCTCTTATTCAGACGAGCTTTTAGTCATTCCCACTCGGGCCCTTACAGCGGAAGACAAGGATTGGGCTGTGGCCTTGGCGATCCCAGCCGATACAGATGGAGTGAAGCTAATTACTCGAGTCACCTCTACCCGTTCCCGGATGGAATGTAAAGCTCCCTACAATGAGGTGGCGGGCTGGGCAGATAGCTTCACCATCTTCGATGACGTCTTTGTGCCCTGGGAGAGGGTTTTCCTGTGTGGCGAATGGGAATTTGCTGGCCGCCTGGCACTGCTGTTCGCCAATTACCATCGTCACAGTTATACAGGATGCAAGCCAGGAGTAACTGATATAGTCATGGGAGCCTGTGCCTTGCTGGCCGAATACCATGGGGTCCCGAATGCACCCCACATCAGGGATGAAATTGCTGAACTAATGGTTCTGGCGGAATTGCTCTATGCCGCCGGCATTGCCGCCAGCATCAAGGCGAACCCCACTTCTTCTGGAATTTACGAGCCGGCGTTTATTTACTCCAACGCTGGCCGGTATCTGGCCGGGAAAAATGTTTATCATGAGTATGATACCCTTTGCGCTATCGCCGGAGGCTTACCCGCGACGTTGCCAGCGGAAGCAGACTGGTTGAATCCAGACACGAGAGCATTTTTGGAGAAATACATCATGAGAAACCCTAAGATATCGGCGGAAAAACAGCATCGGCTTTTCCGTTTTATCTCAGATTTTTCCTGCTCGGCTGTCGGAGGAGTTTGCCAGTATGCTGGCGTACATGGAGGCGGCTCCCCCGTCATGGAGTTAATCGGAATCCGCAGCCAATATGACCTGGAATCGAAAAAAAGGTTGGTAAAATATTTGGCCGGCATTGAGGATTAAAAAAGAAAATCTGGTTATCATACTCGGAGGGGCAAGTTCGGCTACGGCGGGTCTGGCGATTTCTAACATGGAGAAAAAAAGAATATGGAAAGAAGAACGCTCCAAGGAATTAGAGTCTTAGACGTAACTCTCGTTTATGCTGGTCCTTTTTGCGGGTTGCTTCTGGCTGACCTGGGGGCAGAAGTGATTAAGATTGAGCGTCCGGGTGGGGAGGTGGGTCGTTTTCTTCCTCCTTTGCATAAGGTAGAGATTGGGGGACCCCAGCGTGAGAATCGCAGCGGTTATTTCATGTCATTCAACCGTAATAAATTGGGATTGACTTTGAACCTTAAGCATCCTAAAGGCATTCAAATTTTTAAAGAGTTGGTAAAAATTTCAGATGTAGTCCTGGAAAATTACGCTCCCGGAGTGATGAAAAACCTGGGGATCGACTACCGCGTACTCAAAGACGTGAACCCTAAAATTATCATGGCCTCAATAAGTGGTTTTGGGCAAAAGGGCCCCAATTCCCAAAAAGTATCTTTCGATATTGTAGCCCAAGCCATGGGAGGGCTCATGAGCCTCACCGGTTACCCTCAAGGACCCCCGACGAAGACTGGAACATCCTTAGGGGATTGCGTAGCCAGCCTCTATGCCGCCTTAGGAATCGTGGCCTCTCTTTATCACCGAGAAGCAACGGGAAGGGGTCAGTATATAGATGTCTCTCAACAAGAAAGTATCGCCTCTATCTTGGAGGCAGCGGTTGTCCGCTACACGATGGAGGGGAAAGTGTTGACCAGGATAGGGAGCAATAACCCTAATGCTTCCCCCTACGGATGTTTCCAGTGTAAAGATGGTTATTTTATCGTTGGTGTAGTGGGTGAGGAACAATGGGAGAGGTTCTGCCAAGCACTGGGGGTGGAGGAGTGGAGGCAAGATCCACGGTACCGGACGAACGTCGACCGCTTGGACCATGTCTTCGAGATCCAAAAGGAGATTGAAAGCTGGGCGAAAGATTACACGGTAGAGGAGATCATCCAAAAGCTGGAAAGGCACCGAATCCCTTGCTCCCGCATTCAAGACATCACCGAATTGGTCCATGATCCTCACCTGAAGGAGCGACGGTTCTTTGTCGAAGTGGAGCACCCCATAATCGGAAAAGTCATTCTTCCAGGCTTCCCTTATAAATTTTCTGAGACTCCGCAGGCAGAGCCAAAACCTTCTCCGGGACTCGGGGAGCATAATGGATTTATCTTAACCCGATATCTGGGGAAAAGCGCAGAAGAATTGAAAAGTTTATACGCCGAAGGGGTTCTGTGACATTGTTTTTTCCAATAATTTTGATCATCCTTATATCAATTTGTTCCTGTGCCGCGATTAAATTTCCTCTGGAGGAGAGGTTGCGGAAGGATCCATTTTCCCGGACTTATTCTATGGAATTTATGGATTTCCACCCAAAGATCAATTTGGCCCTGCAATCCTATGCCCGAACAAACCCTGGAAATTCTTTTCAAATCACCCGCCTGGGAAATGATGCCGTAATTATTCGGGGGCTTTACCAGAGAGAAAAGGTTCGGGTTCCCGTTACTCTCACGATAAAGCCTGGTGGTGCGAGTAAGAGTTTGATTGAGATAAAAATATCCTGGAAAAACCCAGATATCGCTCCAGAAGATCTTGAGGTAATAGCCAGCGAGCTATTTCAAATCGTCGAGAAAGCAACAGCCCTTCGTCCATCGCAATAATCTGTATTCTTTGTTAAAAATCCAACCGTTCTTGTATTCCTTTTTTCTCGGCCTTTAAGGCCAACAATTTACCGGCTCCTATTATTTTTTTTGCACCCAAGATCTGGGTGGTGTCCCTTTAATAGTTGATAAATCGAGACCTTTGAGCAAATCCCCTTCAGGTCATTGCGAGGAGCGAAGCCCTGCACCACATGGTGTTCAGGGCGAAGCGACGCGGCAATCTAAAAAATTCCCGCGGAAAAAGAGATTGCTTCACTTCGTTCGCAATGACAGCGGGGGCTACCTGTGAATTTTGAATAAATATCACCGATTAAAGGATCACTACCAAGATCTGAGCGGAGATAAAATAGCAGATGAAGGGACGCTTTCGCGAATAAGAAAGGAACTCACCGAAGAGCTGGGAAAGGATTAAGAGTTCTGGCTGGTCTTTGTCTTTTTTGCTGAATCTTCTGTTTTCAATATAAAATTGCTTTCTTATTGCCTTTTTGTCCCTGCGGAGCTTTTTTAACCCGACCGAGGCAATTAAACTCGATTAAATTTTTTCCCCAAAAAGCCGATAATATTATTGCATCCTCCAGAGGCACTTCCATTCCTACGAGAGAGGACTGGGAGGTGAAAGGAAACTTTTAAAAGAGGAAAAAGCCCTAAAAGAGGAGCTTAGCCATGGCAAACATCGTAACGGCGAAAGAGTTGGGACAATTCCTTAAGCTTTCTGAATCTACGATCTACAAATTAGCCGCCGCAGGGGAAATCCCGGGTTTTAAGATTGGAGATTCCTGGCGCTTCGACATGGATGAAGTTATGCGGCTGATTAGAAAAGCAAAGAGGGAGAGCGATAAGAGGGCGAGAAATATGAATTGACGATTATTGAGCAGCCTGCCCATTTTCTTTCCATATACATAACTCATTAAAAATACACGCCTTTTAGAAGAATGACGTTAAAATTTATTTGATTTGCGCAGGAATTTGGCAGAGTGCATACTTGCTAACCGCTATTTAAAATTTTTTAACCCATTAAAAATAAATACTTTTTTGGATCACGATGAAAGGATTAAATTTGGTATTCGTTTTGCTTGTGGAACAACTGAAAAAATAGTCAGGGTAATGAGATGGGAGCAATCCTGCTGATTGAAGATGATCGCAAAGTTCGGGGGCTTATCGAAAAGATATTTCCCCAAAAGGACTTGAAGATCTTTAGGGCGTTGCCCCATGATCAGGAGGCAGCCCTGGAAAGCCGAGAAGGCCGAAGTTTCAAGGGGGTTCCACGTTCGGCTTTGGATGAAGCTGTCCGAGAGTATCTCAAAGGAGGGATCGATATAGGAAGTGATGGCCATATCCATGAATATGTCATTGGAAAAGTGGAGAAAGCTTTAATAGGAGCAGTTCTAGAAGACGAAAAAGGAAACCAGGTGCGGGCAGCAAAACGCTTGGGGATCAACAGGAATACCTTGAGGAAAAAGATGAAGGATTTGCAGATCATCCCTAGGGTGGTCGTCCGTTAGGAGTGCGGACAGACATCCCCTTAAAGACTTGACAAGATTTGAATTTTTTTAAATAAATAAAATTATAAATTGCTAATATTTCATGCCGCCCAACGGCGTGCGGCACTCAAGTTGACAAAGGCGTCCGGATAGCAGGACGCCTTTTGTTTTTGAGAATAAAAAAGGCGCCAGCGAGAAAATTTTATTGCAGGAGGAGGTTAGAAAAATGACTTTCAGCAGAGTGAATGCCAGCCCAGCAACAGCAACAGCGACAAGGGTGGCACCCTCGCCCATATCCGGGTTGTGTGTCATCTGCATCGATGGCTGCCCCGGTTACTGCGAAGTCGGCAGGTCAGCCCTAAGGGGGAGGGAGGTAATCTATCCGCAGCCTTTCGGTAAGGTGACAGCGGGTGCGGAGAAAGACTACCCTGTCGACTTCTCCCACTTTAATATTCAGGGAAGCTGTGTCGGGGCAGTAGGCATTGAAGCGGATCCAGATAAAGCCGTTTTTGCCGCCGTCGACCTATCAACCGAAATTGGTGCCGAAGGCCGAAAGATCAAGATGAAGGTTCCTTTCTTCACGGGAGCCCTAGGTTCAACAGAAATAGCTAGGGTGAACTGGGAGGGAGCTGCTATCGCCGTCGCCATATGCGGTGCCGTCCTCGTTTGCGGTGAGAATGTCTGCGGTATGGACCCTGCCGCGGAGTTCAAGAATGGGAAGGTTATGAGGTCTCCTGAGCTGGAAAGAAGAGTGAAACTATACCAGGCCTGGTACGATGGTCACGGGGCGCTATTGGTTCAGGCAAATGTAGAGGACACCCGCCTGGGCGTTGCCGAGTACGCGGTAGAAAAGCTCGGGGTTGAAGGTATTGAGATAAAGTGGGGGCAAGGAGCGAAGGATATCGGCGGCGAGGTTAAGCTGCCGACTCTGGAGCGAGCGCAGCAGCTGAAAAACCGAGGATACATTGTCCACCCTGACCCAGACAACCATTACGTCCAGGAAGCATACAGGTTAGGTGGGATAACGGAATTTGAGAGGCACTCCCGTCTAGGCATGGTCGACAAGGAGACATTCTTGAAAGAGGTAGAGCGACTCAAGAAGATAGGTGCCAAGTATGTTACCCTGAAAACCGGCGCCTATAAGGCCTCAGACTTAGCTCGGGCAGTAAAATTTGCTTCAGAAGCTAAGATAGACTTGCTCACTGTGGACGGTGCTGGCGGCGGTACCGGCATGAGTCCGTGGCGGATGATGAACGAGTGGGGTATACCCACAGTATATATTGAGAGCCTTCTTTACAAGTTCCTCAAGCGGCTGGATGAGAAAGGTGAATTTATTCCCAGTTGTGCAATCGCGGGCGGCATTGCCCTTGAGGATCACATTTTTAAGGCTATAGCTCTGGGCGCGCCGTATATAGATGCGGTATGCATGGGTAGAGCTACCCTCACTGCAGCCATGGTCGGCAAGACCCAAGGGCAGCTTATGCAGGAGACCTACGGTAAGCGCAGCCGGGAGTACCGCGAAGCCTTACTTCGCACCTTCATTGGAGCGGAGCAGCTCGAGGAGAAACTCGGAGATGACTTTGAAAAGGTACCGCCGGCTGCGGTAGGTATCTACACTTATTATGACCGGCTGGCGACTGGCCTGCGACAGCTTATGGCTGGCGCCCGGAAATTTGCGCTCAATTATTTGGATAGAAGCGACCTCATGGCTTTGACTCGGGAAGCAGCTGAGGTGTCAGGCATCCCGTATGTCATGGAAGCCGATATGGAGGAAGCGGAAAGGATATTGGGCTAAGAAGGAGGAAAAGATGGAGAAGAATCTGATATGTCCACAATACTGTCCCTCACCTTTCTGTGAGGTTTCCTGTCCCTCGGGTGCAATTACAATAGCCGTCGAGGAAAAGAACGTATATGCCGACCCGGATAAGTGCAACCGGTGCGGGATTTGCCGCGTGCTGTGCATGACCTGGAGTCAGGACAAACGTCTGGCGCAGAGGAGGCCCTGGATATCCTCGGATTGGATTCGACCTCGTACTGGCTGATAGTAAGGTATTATGGACGATTTGACGGGGGAGCTTCTCCGGGAAATCCTGTCCTTCTATCGCGGTCACAAGAGTGAGTTGATTCCGATTCTCCTGGAGGTTCAAACTAATTTTGGTTATCTACCGAAGGAAGCCATTCTCCTTGTCGCTGACTTCCTTAATCTACCGGAAGGCCATATTTACGCGGTAGCCTCTTTTTACAGGAGGCTTCGGCTTTTGCCTCTCGGTAAGCAGCGTGTTACGGTTTGCCGTGGCACCGCCTGTCATATACATGGTGGTCCCCATATCTTGCGCGAAGTAGAGAAGGCGATGGGCATAAAGGAAGGAGAAACATCGTCTGACCTGGAATACACGCTGGATACCGTTGCCTGTGTTGGCTGCTGTGCCCTGGCACCCTGCCTCACAGTTAAAGGCCAGGTCCACGGGGCAATGACCGTCGACAAGGTGAAGGAACTTTTCAGCGCCGCGAGAAGTGGAGGCAGAGGTGACCAGTAAGGAGTATGCTGTTCTCGTTTGCCAGGGAACAGGCTGCGTCTCTGGCGGAGCAGAACAGGTTTTTGCTTCACTGGAGAGGGAGGTATCCCGGTTAGGTCTGGAAGGAAAAGCTCAATTCAAGCGCACTGGCTGCCACGGTTTCTGCCAGCAGGGTCCGCTCGTAGCGCTGGAACCTTATGGCCTTCTTTACCGAAAAGCCCAACCGGACGATGCACCCGAGATTGTTCAATCTCTTTTGGCTCAGGGGAAGCCTATCGAGCGCCTTCTCTATCGTGAGCCTGTCACTGGCAATCCTGTGCCATACTATCGCGAGATACCCTTTTACCAGAAGCAGGAGCGAATTGTTCTCCGGCGTTGCGGCAAGATAGATCCGGAGAACATTGGCGATTACCTGGCAACCGGCGGCTACCACGCCGTGCGTAAGACTCTCCTCGAGATGAAGCCTGAGGAGATCATAAGCGAGGTCAAGCTGTCGGGACTGCGAGGGCTGGCTGGGGCTGGCTTCCCTGCCGGACGAAAGTGGGAGGTCTGCGCAAGGGCTCCCAGCGAGGAAAAGTATGTTATTTGCAATGGCGACGAGGGTGACCCCGGGGCTTTTCAGGACCGCTCGGTCATCGAAGCTGATCCGCATGGTATCATAGAGGGCATGATTATCGCTGGCTATGCTGTTGGCGCCAGGCGCGGCTTCGTCTATGTGCGAGCCGAATATCCCCTGGCAGTGAAACGCATCAAGATTGCCATCACCCAGGCAAGAAAAGAAGGGTTGCTCGGGAGAAACATTCTGGGAAGCGGCTTTGATTTCGACATAGAGGTGTTTCAAGGAGCCGGTGCTTTTGTGTGTGGCGAATCAACCGCCCTCGTGCGCTCCATCGAAGGAGACAGGGGCTGGCCTAGACCCCTGCCGCGACCTCGTACCGCCGAAGTGGGGCTATGGGGCCAGCCGACCTTGTTAAACAACGTAAAAACTTTCGCCAATATCCCGATTATCATCACCCATGGCTCACAGTGGTTTGCCAGCCGAGGTACGGAGAGTGGCAAAGGCACGGCCATTTTCTCCCTCACCGGCAAGGTAGCGAATTGTGGTCTCGTTGAGGTTCCAATGGGGACGACACTGCGTGAGATCATCTATGGCATTGGCGGTGGCATTCCAGGCGGCAAGGCGTTCAAGGCAGTGCAAACCGGCGGACCGTCGGGTGGCTGTTTACCCGCCAGTCTGCTCGATATGCCGGTTGACTTTGATTCGTTGACCGCGGCCGGTTCGATGATGGGCTCCGGAGGCCTGGTGGTGATGGATGAGGACACTTGTATGGTTGACATGGCTCGCTATTTTCTTGACTTTACTCAGAGGGAGTCCTGTGGTCAGTGCCTTCCTTGCCGCGTGGGGACAAAGCAAATGTTTGATATTCTGCATGACATCACCCGCGGGCAGGGTAAGCCAGAGGATATCGACGTGCTTCTGGAATTCAGCGAAGCGGTCGTGCACACCTCCCTTTGCGCCCTGGGGCAGACTGCCCCGAATCCGGTGTTGACCACCATCCGCTATTTTCGTGGTGAATATGAAGCGCATATCAACGAAAAGCGATGTCCAGCGTCTGTATGTCAGGCTCTCGTGTAAAGCAGGAACTGACTGATGGATAAGATTCGCTTTACTATTAATAGTCGTCAGGTCGTTGCCGATAAGGGCGCAGCCATCTTGGAAGTAGCCCTACAAAATGATATCTATATTCCGCATCTCTGTTATCATCCCAGTCTAAAGCCTAGAGGCGTCTGCCGGTTGTGTACCGTCGAGGTTAACGGCGGTGGGCTCGCCACGGCTTGCCGGACACTGGCAGAAGAGGGAATGGAGGTCAGGACGCGTAGCCCGGACGTTGACAGGGCAGTCCGTCCCATTATTGAACTCCTCATTGCGGATCATCATGCCAGTTGTCGGGGCTGCCCCAGTAGCGGGCGATGTGAGTTACAGAGGATAATGGCGAACCTTCGGATTGATAGGAGACGCGTACGGCGTTTAAGAGCAACCAAAAAAGAACTGCCGATGGAGACTTTAAAACCGGGTTTCGATTATGAGCCCAATAAATGCGTGCGTTGCGGAATCTGCGTGCAAACCTGCGAAGACCTTCATGGAACGAGCTGTCTCTACTTTATGGAGCGAGGTTATGGCACAAGAATCGTTTTCTTTGGCGATAAGTCGAAATGCGAGTCCTGTCTGGAGTGCGTGGTTAGGTGCCCCGTCGGCGTTTTGATCTCCAAGAAAACATAGGGTCCGATCCCTTAGGCCAAAATTATTTGCTCAAGGCGCAGGTCAGCCTGTAGGATCTGCCAAGACAGAAATGACATTTATACTTTACAGAGAAGATCTGCCGCCGGAAGAGGGAAAAGGGAATCAGGTTCGAACGGCCAGACGGCTGGGGATCAACCGGAACACGTTGAGGAAGAAGATGAAGGATTTACAGATTATTCCCCGGGTAGTCGCGCGTTAGGGATAGGGACAGGAGAGAAAAATAACCCGCTTGCCGGCACATAAAAAATTTTCCCATTTTTTTCGAATTTCAGAGAACTTAATTGAGAGTTCTGAAAAAAAAGAAGATTGAGGTCATTGGGAGCAGTTCTGCAGCAACGGGAGGACGTGGCAATCCCGGTATGGCGGGATCGAAATGACAAGAAGGGGTTTTTCAGAAATTTTACTTGGTAACTTGCCAAAATTTTGATAATATTTTTTTAATAAATCCATTAAGAATCAATTTGCTAACAAGTCCTGCTGCTCAAAGGCGTGCGGCACCCATAATGACAAAGGCGTCCGGAAGAAAGGTGGGCGCCTTTTCTTTTTGGCTGGGATTTAAAAGGGGTCTTCTGGCAAACATTTTTTT
This sequence comes from Deltaproteobacteria bacterium, assembly GCA_016234425.1. Lineage (GTDB taxonomy): Bacteria > Desulfobacterota > SM23-61 > SM23-61 > SM23-61 > JACRCA01. The sequence continues at coordinate 16,017 of JACRCA010000376.1, forward strand.
GACAATACGAATGATTTAATAAGGAGGGAAAAATGGCAGAGAAGGATTTTGAAAAAGTCATGGAAAAAATTGAGGAGAATGACATCAAGTTTATCAAGTGTTGGTTCACGGACATCCTTGGCTTCCTGAAAAGTTTTTCTGTGCCCAAGGAAGAAATCGAAAAGGGTTTTATGGAAGGGATTGGCTTTGATGGATCTTCTATCGCAGGGTTCGCCCGCATCGATGAGAGTGACATGGTGGCCATTCCAGATCCATCCACTTTTGCCATACTCCCCTGGCGTCCCAAAGAAAAAGGTGTAGCCCGCATGTTCTGTGACATCGTCACGCCCGATAGGAAGCCTTTTGAAGGGGACCCACGTTATGTTTTGAAAAGAAACCTGGAGAAAGCCAAGCAGAAGGGCTACACCTATTTCGTCGGTCCCGAGCTGGAATATTTCTATTTTAAGGATTCGCGCAACACGGAGATCCTGGACAAAGGAGGGTATTTTGACCTGATCCCGCGTGACGAGGCCATGGACCTGCGCAGAGAGACCGTGCTTTTCTGCGAAGCCCTGGGAATGAGGATCGAGTATTCCCATCATGAGGTGGCTCCTTCCCAGCATGAGATTGATATGCGCTACGAAGACGCTCTGACCATGGCCGACAATGTCATGACCTACCGCTTGGTCGTCAAAGAAGTA
>JACRCA010000373.1 GCA_016234425.1 Deltaproteobacteria bacterium
AGCAAATACAAGCCTCGGCGAACCCTTCAGGGAAGGATAAGAAAAAATCACGTCGCGGAATTCAATCATTAAAATGAAGAGGAAAAAATGGGGTTAGAGCTTAGCAGGCTCTGGAGGTGTAACCACCTCGGCTCTTTTCTTCTTCTCTCGTCTTCTCCCGGCTTTGGGTTTTTTCAAGGCCTTGGTTTCCTTGCCTTCGGAGATCAACTCTACGAGGGAAAGGGGGGCTCCATCGCCATGTCTGCGTCCCATTTTAACGATGCGGATATAGCCCCCGTTTCGCGATTTATAACGCGGTGATAAAATATCAAAAAGCTTGCGTACGACTTCATGCTTGCGGACCACAGCCAAAACTTGACGCCGGGCATGAAGATCTCCCTGCTTTCCCAGCCCGATCATTTTTTCGGCGAGGGGACGAAGTTCTTTTGCCTTAGCATCCGTAGTTTTTACCCTTTCATGTTCGAAAAGGGAAGTGACCAAATTGCGCAGCATGGCTAAGCGATGGCTCGTAGTCCTCCCTAACTTTCTTCCGGCAATTTGATGGCGCATCTTGGGGTTCCCTCTTTAGGCTTGCTTTTCCGATTTCCCCAGCTCAGGGGGAGGCCAATTCTCCAACTTCATGCCCAAGCTCAACCCCATTTCGGCAAGAAACTCCTTAATCTCATTCAGGGACTTTCGACCAAAGTTTTTGGTTTTCAACATTTCGGGCTCGGTCTTCTGTACCAGATCGCCAATGTAACGGATGTCTGCGTTCTTCAGACAGTTGGCCGACCGTACGGAAAGCTCAAGTTCGTCCACGCTTTTAAAAAGGTTTTCGTTGAGCTTGGAGGTTTCTTTAACCTCCGGCGGTCTGGGGACTGCCTCGGCCTCATCAAAAGTGATGAAAACACTCAGCTGTTCCTTGAGAATTTTGGCAGCAAAGCCAACAGCATCCGCAGGGGCCACACTTCCATTTGTCCAGACCTCCAGGGTGAGCCTGTCGTAATCTGTAACCTGGCCCACGCGGGTATGGGTGACGGTAAAGTTTACTTTGCGGATGGGAGAAAAAAGGGCATCGATGGGTATAGTCCCGATAGGTTGTCCATCCTCCCGGTTGCGCTCTGCAGGAACATAACCCCTTCCGCGTTTGACCAACATCTCCATCTCCAGTTCTCCATCTTCCGAGAGCGTGGCCAATAGGTGTTCTGGGTTCAGAATTTGCACGTTAGGATTGGGCTGGATGTCTTGAGCCTTCACGATCCCCGCCTTGTGGGCCTTCAGTCGCAACGTTTCCGGGCCATCGGAAAGCAATTTCACCAGTATTTCTTTAATGTTAAGAATGATGTCCGTGACGTCCTCGCGCACCCCTGGAATGGTAGAAAATTCGTGCAGAACCCCTTTTAGGCGTACCGCGGAAATGGCCGCCCCTTGAAGAGAAGAAAGAAGGATACGGCGCAAGGAATTGCCCATGGTGGTGCCAAAACCCCGTTCCAGAGGCTCCACATGAAAACGCCCGTAGATGGGGCTTAGAGTTCCTTCATCCACTTCTAAGCCCTTCGGCTTAATAAGGGTTTGCCAATTTCGATACATAGACACTCCTTGATTCCGCCTGCGGCGGGATCATCGAAGGGTTATTTAGAATAGAGCTCCACGATCAGTTGTTCTTTGATGGGCATGGTCAGATCCTCCCGGGCAGGTAAAGCCAATACGCGCCCGCGGTAGTTGTCCTTTTCGAGCTCCAGCCAGGAGGGAACTCCCCGGCGAGCCACTGCCTCCAAAGATTCTCCGATCTTGGCATTCTTCCGGCTCTTCTCTTTCAGCTCAATCACATCCCCAACATTGACCAAATAGGAAGGGATGTTCACTTTTTTCCCGTTGACCATGAAGTGGTTGTGGCGCACCAGTTGTCGGGCTTCGCTTCGCGAGTTGGCGAATCCCAGACGATAGACCATATTATCCAGACGCCTCTCCAATAGAAGCAGGAGGTTGGTCCCGGTAATCCCTCTCTGTCTTTCTGCCTTCTCGAAGAAGTTCCGAAACTGTCTTTCCAAAACCCCATACATCCGCTTGACTCTCTGCTTCTCCCGGAGCTGGAGGCCATAGCTGGAAAATTTTGCCCGCCCTTGGCCATGTTGCCCCGGGGGATAACTGCGGCGCTCGAAGGCGCATTTATCGGAATAACACCGCTCCCCTTTTAAGAAGAGCTTCAAATTTTCCCGCCGGCATAGCCGGCAGGCGGACTCAATATACCTGGCCAAAATAATCCTCCTGTGGCAAATCGACCCGCTTTCGGGGGTTCACACGCGCCGTCTTTTAGGTGGACGACAGCCATTGTGAGGGATGGGGGTTACATCCCGGATCAGGTCCACCCGGAATCCTGCAGCTTGCAGGGATCGCAAGGCGGCCTCTCGTCCCGCGCCCGGTCCCTTGACGTAAACCTCAATCGCCCTCACTCCCTGCTCCATGGCCTTTTTGGCAGCCTGCTCAGCGGCTAGCCCAGCCGCGAAGGGGGTACTCTTGCGCGAGCCCTTAAACCCTACGCTGCCCGCACTGGCCCAAGCGATGACGTTGCCGCTCACGTCGGTAATCGTGACAATGGTATTATTAAAAGAAGATTGAATATGCGCGATGCCGTTTTGGATATTTCGCCTTTCTTTTTTCTTTGCTCCACCACTCTTTCCTGCCGGCATTCTCCCTCCTCTATTTCTTTCTCCCGCCGATCTGACGCCGTGGCCCTTTCCGGGTACGGGCATTGGTGTGGGTCCGTTGCCCCCGCACGGGTAAGGAGCGCCGATGTCGCAGACCGCGGTAGGATCCTAAATCCATCAATCGTTTGATATTCATAGAAACTTCGCGCCGCAGGTCTCCCTCGATCTTCAAGTTGCTTTGATCGATCACTTCACGAATTTTGGCCACCTCGGCGTCCGTTAACTGGTCAGTTTTGCGGAAGAGATCAACCTGGGCTTGTTCCAGGATTTTTCGGGCGGTGGACCTCCCGATGCCATGGATGTAAGTGAGAGCAATCTCTATGTTTTTGTTCCGGGGAAGATCTATCCCTGCAATGCGTGCCACCCCTAAACCTCCTTCTCCCTTCTACCCCTGTCTCTGCTTATGCCGGGTATTCTGGCAGATTACCCGCACTACCCCTTTTCGTCTTATAATCTTGCATTTATCACAGATTCGCCGCACAGAAGCCCTTACTTTCATCCCTTTTCCTCTCCATCAAAGCCCTGATTCCTCGATAATCAGGGAAATACCAAATTTAGGCTGGGCAACAAATCCTACTTTTCCCGGTAGATGATCCGTCCCCGGCTGAGGTCATAAGGGGAAATCTCCACCGTCACCTTGTCCCCGGGTAGTATTTTAATAAAGTGCAAACGCATCTTGCCGGAAATATGCGCCAACACTCGGTGCCCATTCTCCAACTCCACCCGGAACATGGCGTTGGGGAGGGTTTCGATCACCGTTCCCGCGACCTCAATGGCATCTTCTTTCGGCATCCCGGTTCAATCCCTGAAAGAAAAAAGCGCCCTCGCTGAGTCCGCCCTTTCCCCCCTCAAAGTTTACTTAAAATGTACGGACCGTTCTCCGTCACCGCAACGGAGTGTTCAAAATGCGCAGAAAGGCTTTTATCCTTGGTCACAGCCGTCCATCCATTCTCCAAGATCATCACCTCACAGCCGCCCGCGTTGATCATGGGCTCGATAGCTAAGGTCATCCCCGGCTTCAAACGAACACCCCTCCCCGGCTCCCCGAAATTCGGTACCTGGGGTTTCTCGTGTAGATGTTTCCCAATCCCATGACCCACGAAATCTCGCACCACAGAGAATCCGTGTGCTTCCACGTGCCTTTGGATTGTCGCAGAGATATCCAGGAGGCGATTCCCCGACCGAGCTTGATCAATGGCCAAGTAAAGCGCCTCCTCAGCCACCCGGAGCAAACCCTCGGCCTCCGAGGAGATGTGTCCAATGGGCAAAGTAATAGCTGCATCCCCGTAATAATCTTCATAGATGACCCCAAAATCAATACTCAGGATATCTCCCTCCTGGTGGACTCGTTCAGAGGGGATTCCATGGACTACCTCCTCATTTACCGAGGTGCAAAGGGCGGCTGGATACCCATTGTACCCCTTGAAGGCCGAGCGAGCTTTATGCTTGGCCAGCAGCGCCTCGGCCAGTTCTTCCAACGCTGCTGTGGTTATTCCAGGCCGGGCTGCGGTTTTCATCTCCTCCAGGATCTCGGCCACGATCAGATTGCTGTGGCGCATCTTCTCGATCTCTTGCGGAGACTTCAAGATTATTCTCTCATTGTCGGGAATGAAATGCAGCCCGTTCATCTGCTTTCTTACCTTCTTCCCTTGATTCGTCCATGCTTCATAAACCCTTCATAATGACGCATTAACATGTGCGATTCGATCTGCCCCACCGTATCCAACGCCACCCCGACGACGATCAAAAGAGCCGTTCCCCCGAAATAGAAAGGCACGTTGAACTTGGTGATCAGGATGGAGGGGAGAACGCAGATGACGGAGACGTAGACGGCTCCGCTGAAGGTAATACGGGTCAGGACCCGGTCTACGAATTCGGCCGTCATTTTGCCGGGGCGAATTCCGGGGATATATCCTCCATACTTACGCATGTTGTCAGCTACGTCCGTAGGATTGAAGGTGACCGCAGTATAGAAGTAACAGAAGAAAAAGATGAAGCCCACATAGATGAGTTCGTACATCCAAGATCCCGGAGCCAGTTGTTCGGCGATGGCCTTCATCCAAGGATGCTCTAAAAAATTGGCGATGGTGGCCGGAAACATGATGATGGAAGAGGCGAAAATCGGAGGGATGACCCCGGCCGTGTTAATCTTCAGCGGTAGATGGGTACTCTGCCCCCCATACATCCGCCGACCCACGACGCGCTTGGCATACTGCACCGGAATGCGTCGCTGCCCTCGTTCCACATAGATAATTACCCCCACGACCGCTACCATGAGAGCAATCAGGAAAAGGGTAATCAGGAGGCCCAATTCTCCAGTCCGGATCAAGCGGATACTGTTGCTGATGGCTGTGGGCATGCGCGCCACAATGCCCGCAAAAATGATCAGGGAGATGCCATTGCCGATCCCCCGTTCCGTGATCTGTTCCCCCAGCCACATGATGAAGGCTGTCCCCGCCGTCAGGGTAATCATGGTCATGAGGCGGAAGGACCATCCCGGTTCCATGACGATCAATTCTCCACCAGGGCCGGTCATCCGCTCCAGCCCCACGCTGATGCCAAACCCCTGGATGAGGCTGAGGAGAACCGTTCCGTAGCGGGTATACTGCGTAATCTTCTTGCGCCCTGCCTCTCCTTCCTTGGATAGCCGCTCCAGATGAGGTACGACCACTGTGAGAAGCTGGAGGATGATCGAGGAGCTGATATACGGCATGATTCCGAGCGCGAAGACTGATAAGCGTTCGAAGGCTCCTCCGGAAAACATGTCGATGAAGCTGAAGAGGGTCCCTTTGGCTTGGGCAAAAAAAGCAGCTAATGCGGCGGCATCAATCCCCGGGGTGGGAACGTGAACTCCAATACGATACACCGCTAAAAGCAAGAGCGTGATGAGGATACGCCGCTTCAGCTCCGGAATTTTGGGGATGTTCTGAAACCCTTGAAACAATTCTTAAATAACCTCTGCCTTTCCTCCGGCAGCTTCAATTTTATTTTTCGCGGAAAGGCTGTAATGATGCGCTCGCACTGTCAAGGGATGGGAAATAGACCCTTGGCCTAACACCTTAACCCCCAAATGAACCCGTTTTAAAAGCCCCGAGGCTTTCAAAGTATCCACGTCCACAACCGACCCAGCGGGGAAGCGAGTCAAGTCCCGGAGGTTGATAATTTCGTATTCTTTGCGGAAAGGGTTTCTGAACCCTCGCTTGGGAAGACGCCGCTGCAAAGGCATCTGCCCTCCTTCGAAGCCTCGGGAGACCGTTCCTCCAGACCGGGCTTTATAACCTTTATGGCCCCTGGTCGAAGTTCCTCCATGTCCCGAGCCTTCTCCCCGGCCAATCCGCTTCCTTTTTTTCTTCGCCCCTTTGGGGGGCCTCAATTCATTCAATTTCATCTTTGGCCCTTTATTCAGCCACCACCTTCACTAAATGGAAAACTTTTCGGATCATCCCGCGGATGGCCGGCGTATCCTTGAGTTTTACGGTGCGATGCATCTTGGTCAAACCCAACCCCTGCAAGGTTCGTCGCTGGGTCTCCGGCCGATTATTCCCGCTCCGGACTAATTTCACTTGAATGATTCCCTGACTCATACTCCATTTTTCTAAGGAAGCTGCCCATCCGTTCTCCGCACCCTTGCAGACTGAGCTGCGCCTCTAAAGGATCTCGGCAACCCCCTTCCCCCGTTTGGTCGCAATTTCCTCCGACGTTTTCAGCGACCGGAGGCCCTCCATAGTGGCTTTGATCACGTTATGCGGGTTTCGTGAACCGAGGCATTTAGTTAAAATGTTCACGATCCCAGCGGATTCTACCACGGCCCTCACAGCTCCTCCGGCAATTACGCCCGTGCCCGCGGAGGCGGGTCTAAGCAAAACGCGGGCCGCCCCATATCGCCCTATCACTTCATAAGGGATCGTTCCTTGTACCAAAGGAACTCGGAGCAAGTTCTTTTTAGCTTGGTCGATCCCCTTGCGAATCGCCTCTGGAACTTCGTTCGCTTTTCCCAAACCGAACCCGACGATTCCTTTTCCGTTGCCCACGACGACCAGGGCGCTGAAGCTAAACCTTCTTCCGCCCTTGACCACTTTGGCAACCCGGTTGATGCTGGCTACCCGGTCGACGAGCTCAAGTTCTTCTGGGTTAATCTGCGTCAATGAGCTTTCCCCTCCTTTTAAAAAACCAGTCCTTTTTCCCGGGCAGCTTCCGCCAAAGTTCTAACCCGACCATGGTACAAAAACCCATTACGATCGAAAACAACCTGGCGGATCTGCTGAGCCAGCGCCTTCTGGGCAATCAGGGCACCCACCTGTCTGGCTGCTTCCATCTTCCCTGGCTCCCCGCCCCCTCGGCGGAGCGCAGAACTCAGGGTGGAAGCCGCAGCTAAGGTATGCCCCCGTGAATCATCGATTACCTGAGCGTAAATATGGCGGGAACTTTTGAAAACGCATAGTCGCGGACGTTCTGGAGTCCCGCGCACTTTCGCGCTCACCCGCCTTTTCCTGCGCTTCCGCGCCAGCTCTTTTTCCTTTCTTAACACGCCCGTTTCGCTCTGTAAAAAAAGTGTCAGTGTGAGTGTCAGTGCCAGTGAAATTGTTCTTCTGTGACGCTGACACTGTCACTCGTCACTAAATTATCCAACGGCGGTCTTCCCAGCTTTGCGGTGAATAACTTCTTCCGCATACTTGATGCCCTTCCCCCCGTAGGGTTCTGGAGGACGCAAGCTACGAATTTTTGCAGCCGTCAGGCCCAACAGGTGTTTATCCATTCCCCGCAGAGTGATTCGGGTCTGGCGCTCCACCTCCGCTTTGATTCCTTCGGGGAGAGGAAACCGAATGGGATGGGAATACCCCAGGTTGAAATTTAGGGCATTCCCCTGCAACTCCGCCCGGTAGCCCACACCGTTAATCTCTAAAACTCGCTCGAACCCTCGACTCACCCCCTTTATCATATTGGCGATGAGGGTGCGAATGAGGCCCTGCAGGGCTTTTCCCCGCTTGGGATCTTCGGGGAGGTGGACCAATATTTTCTCCTTTTCCACCGTTAAGGTCACGGCTCCATCTACTCTTTGACTCAGACTCCCTTTCGGGCCAGCAACCCTTACAAAGGGTGTTTCCCAAACCGCCTTTACGCCCGGAGGAAGGACAATGGGTCTTTTGCCGACTCGCGACATGATTTTCTCCCTTAAATTTTACCAGACCGAAAAGAGCAATTCGCCCCCCACGTTCAATCTGCGCGCCTCTTTATCTGTTAGGATCCCCTTGGAAGTGGAGAGAATTGAAAGCCCCAGCCCTCTGAGCACCAGGGGGATTTCGGCTTTTTTTGCATACCTGCGCAGCCCGGGGCGACTGATATTTTTTAACCCGGTGATGACTGGTCTTTTGGTTTCTCCTTCAAACCTCAAGTAAATCCTCAAGATTCCCTGTTTTCCATCTTTGATTATTTTATAATTTTTAAGGTAGCCTTCGTCTTTGAGAATCCGGGCCACATGGGCCTTGAGGTTGGAAGCCGGAATATCCACTTTTTCTTGTTTCGCCTTGCTGGCATTCCGCAGACGAGTGAGCATATCTGCCAAGGGGTCGGTCATCCCCATTTCTTCCCTCCTTCCTGACTCAGGTCATCACCAACTGGATTTGATGACGCCAGGGATCTCTCCCCGCGAGGCCAGATTACGAAAACAAATCCGGCACAAGTCGAACTTCCGGTAATACCCCCTCGGCCTCCCGCAAACAGGACAGCGATGGTACGTTCTCACTTTGAACTTGGGCTCACGCTGGCATTTTACCATCAAGGCGTTTCTGGCCACAACCGATCCTTTCTTTTTATCGATTGGGACGCAGATTCTCGCAGATCAACGCAGAAAAATCTTTTCTTAATTTTAAACTTTAATGTCTTTTGCATATTTAAAATCTTGAAAATCTGCGTCCTAAAATTTAATTCCGGAAGGGCATCCCCAACAGGCGGAGTAATTCTTTCCCCTCCTCATCCGTTTTGGCTGTAGTCATGATGGAAATGTTCAGACCTTTCACCTTGTCGATTCTATCCAAGTTGATCTCGGGAAAGATGATCTGCTCCCGAATACCCAGAGAATAGTTTCCCCGGCCATCAAAGGCTTTTCCAGAGACCCCCCGAAAATCTCTCACCCGCGGAAGGGCAATGTTCACCAGTTTATCGAAAAAATCGAACAGGCGATCCCGCCGGAGCGTGACCATAACCCCGATCGGCATGCCTTCGCGCAGCTTGAAGGCCGCGATGGAGCGCTTGGCCTTGGTAATCACGGCTTTTTGCCCGGCGATGAGAGAAAGTTCTTCCACTGCGGAATCAAGGATTTTGATGTTCTGCACCGCTTCCCCCAACCCCATGTTCAGGGTGACCTTCTCCAGCCGGGGGACTTGCATTCTGTTCTTATAGCCGAATTTTTTCATCATCTGGGGAACGACAATTTTCAGGTAAATTTCTTTCAATCGAGGCATCGGGGTCAGCTCCCTTAGGTTCTCTCGATTATCTCGCCACACTTCTTGTACGCCAAGGCCTTCTTTCCGTCCTGTAACACCCTTTTGCCCATGCGCGCACCGCGGTTGCATTTGGGACATACCAATAGGACGTTAGAGATGTGGATGGGGGCCTCCTTCTGGATGATCCCCCCCTGACGAGTCCTGCCGCTGGGGCGGGAGTGGCGCTTGATGAAGTTCACCTTTTCCACGAGCACCCGATTTTTTTTCGGCAGAATTTTCAAGACCTTCCCGGTCTTGCCTTTTTCTTTCCCGGCAATCACCTGCACCAGGTCGTTCTTGCGGATGCGAAACTTAAGAAGCTCTATCGCCATCCTCACTTGCCCTTCTTAAGATTTAAAGTACTTCTGGAGCCAAAGAAATGATTTTCATAAATTTTTTTGCTCGCAGCTCTCGAGCTACCGGTCCAAAGATGCGCGTTCCTACCGGCTCATTTTGGGGGTTGATCAAAACTGCCGAATTGTCATCAAACTTGATGTAGGAGCCGTCCCCTCGCCGGACCTCTTTTACCGCGCGGACTACCACTGCCCGCATGACGTCGCCTTTCTTGACCTTTGAGTTAGGAATGGCTTCTTTCACAGAGACGACGATGACATCCCCCAAACTGGCATACTTCCGCCTCGTTCCTCCCAAGACTCTTATGCAGTAGATCTTCTTCGCCCCGGAATTATCGGCCACGTCCAATAAAGTCTGCATTTGAATCATGAAAACACCTTGCTCATTTCAATTTTCTCGCCACGATGGGACGCTCAGCCTGCTGGGGATTGCGGATTAGAAACTAAAGGCCCTTATGCCGCAATCCGCATTCCGTATTCCGCAATTAATGCCCTCGCTCCAAGATTTCCTTTACCCGCCAGCGCTTCTCCCGACTCAAGGGGCGGGTCTCGATGAGGAGAACCCGATCACCGGGGTGACAATCGTTTTTCTCATCGTCGACTTTATAGCGCTTTCTTTTCCGGATGTACTTCTGATACAAGGGGTGCTTGACTAACCGCTGAACCACCACCACCACGGTTTTGTCCATGCGGTCACTCACCACCGTCCCCACCATGGTCTTCCGCATCCCTCTACCCTTCATTCCTTTTCCTTCATACGCCTTTTGACTGGGCTATGGTTTTCCCCCGCAGAATCGTCTTCACTCGGGCTAAGTCCCTACGCACCTGGGGCAATCGTTCTGTGTTCTCCAGTTGCCCGGTGGCATGCTGGAATTTCAAATTGAACAGCTCCGCCGTAAGGTCCTGTTCTTTCTGGCGGAGTTCTGCCTCGTTCAAATCCCTAAGCTCCCGCGCTTTCACCCGCTTCCTCCCGAGTCATGATTTTCGTGGCCAGGGGCAGCTTGTGGGCTGCCAAACGGAAGGCCTGGAAGGCAGTCTCGCGATTAACCCCTTCCATCTCGTAAAGCACTCTTCCCGGCTTGATCACCGCCACCCAATCCTCTGGCGCCCCTTTGCCTTTTCCCATTCGTGTTTCGGCCGGTTTTTTGGTGACCGGTTTATCGGGGAAAATGCGGATCCAAATCTTTCCTCCACGCTTGATGTGTCGAGTCATGGCCACGCGGGCCGCCTCAATCTGCCGGGTAGTCAGCCAGCCGCATTCGGTGGCCTGCAGAGCGTAATCTCCGAAGTTTATGGAGTTTCCCCGAGAGGCCATTCCCTTTCGTCTTCCTTTCTGCTGCTTGCGGTATTTTACCTTTTTCGGTGCCAGCATAGTTCCGTCGGCTCCTTATGTGGTCATCCCTTTCCTCCCTCGGGCGGCTGGGAGGACTTCTCCTTTGTAAATCCAGACTTTAACGCCGATCGCCCCGTAGGTGGTGCGGGCTTCGGAAAAGCCATAATCGATGTCCGCCCGCAACGTATGGAGGGGAACCCGCCCCTGCCGATACCATTCCGCCCGGGCGATTTCGGCCCCTCCCAATCTTCCGGAGCAGGCCACCTTAATTCCCTGCGCTCCGAATTTCAAAGAAGCAGTGACACTCCTTTTCATGGCCCGCCGGAAAGATACCCGCCGCTCGAGTTGCAAGGCCACGTTCTCAGCCATCAACTGGGCGTCCGTCTCCACACGTCGCACCTCCTGAATGTTGATGGAAATCTCTCGCTGGACCATTTTCTGGATCTCTTTCTGGAGTTTGTCGATCTCCGCCCCTTTTTGCCCGATGATAATCCCGGGGCGGGCAGCACGAATGGTGATCTTGACGCGATTGGCTGTCCGCTCGATCTCAACTTTGGAGATCCCGGCGTGGTACAGTTTTTTCTTAATATACCGGCGGATGAGGATATCTTCTTGCAAAAACTTGGAATAACCTTTCTCCGCGTACCATCGAGAATCCCATGTCTTTACGATTCCCAGGCGTAACCCTACGGGATTCACTTTTTGACCCAAAGTTTGACCTCCTTCTTTCCCAGCAGATTTTTCTCCGCCCAAAGGCGCTGTTACCGTTCACTCAGCACTACGGTGATGTGACAGGTCCGTTTGCGAATCCTCGCTGCCCGCCCCATGGGCCTGGCCCGAAATCTTTTCAGGGTTGGTCCCTGATTTACGAAAATGGTTTTGATAAAGAGCGTGTCCACGTCGATGGATTTATTTTGCCGAGCATTGGCCAAGGCTGAACGGACGACTTTAGAGACGAATTTGGCTCCCTGCTTGGGGGTTTGCGAGAGGATGTTCAGGGCTTCCTCTATTCGTTTTCCCCGGATGAGGTCGGCACTCAGTCTTGCTTTTCGTGGTGAAAGCCGAAGGTATCTGGCCGCGGCTTGCGCTTCCATCCTGTCTCCTTTCAGGCCGGCTTGGGCGTCGTTTTCAACTTGGTCTTCCGATCCCCCGAATGGCTGAAGAACGTCCGCGTAGGAGAAAATTCTCCCAGTTTATGCCCCACCATATTCTCCGTGACAAAAACCGGAATAAACTTCTTACCATTGTGAATGGCGAAGGTGTGTCCGATCATTTCGGGGACGATGGTCGAGCGCCTGGACCAGGTTTTAATGACCTTGCGGCTTTTGGTCCGATTTGCCTCTTCCACTTTTTTCATCAATTGCGAGTCTAGGTAAGGGCCTTTGCGTACAGAACGAGCCACGTATTACTCCTTTTTCCTTTCCCAGTTACTTCCTTTCACCGCGGAGAATGCAGAGCACGCGGAGATAAAATTCTAATCAAAATCCAAAACCAAAAAGAAATGAAAAAAATTCCAAAATACAATTTCGATTTTTGATTTTTGAATCTTCCTCGGCGTTCTCTGCGATCTCTGTGGTGAAAAATCTATTTCCGCCGTTTGATGATAAATTTATCCGTCGCTTTGTGGTGTCGAGTTTTATACCCTCTCGTGGGTACTCCCCAAGGAGTTACCGGATGCCGCCCCCCCGAACTCTTACCTTCCCCACCGCCCAGCGGGTGGTCCACCGGGTTCATGGCTACGCCCCGTACCCGAGGATTTCGCCCCAGCCACCGGCTGCGGCCGGCCTTTCCCAAAGAAATATTCTCATGGTCTAAATTTCCCACCTGGCCCACAGTGGCATGGCAATCTAAGTGGACCAACCGAACTTCGCCCGAAGGAAGTTTAATGTGCGCATACTTCCCTTCTTTAGCCATTAGCTGTCCAGAGGACCCGGCGCTGCGGATCAGTTGAGCTCCTTTCCCCTTCTTGAGCTCCACGTTGTGGATCATGGTTCCTAACGGAATGTTCCGCAACGGCAGGGCATTCCCAGGTTTGATGTCGGCGCGCTCCCCAGAGATCACCGTCTCCCCTACTTTCAGCGAAAGGGGAGCTAAAATATACTGTTTTTCTCCATCGGCATAATGGAGGAGGGCAAGGCGGGCCGAGCGATTCGGGTCATAGTCGATGGAAGCCACCTGCGCGGGGATATCCATTTTATCCCGCTTGAAATCGATCAGCCGGTAGCGCCGCTTGTGGCCCCCGCCGATATAGCGGCTGGTAATCCGCCCATAAACATTCCGTCCCCCGGTTTTTCTCAGCGGAAAAAGAAGGCTTTTTTCCGGCTTCCCTCGGGTGACCTCCGCAAAGTCAGAGACAGTTTGGGACCTTCTCCCCGGCGATGTCGGCTTATATATTTTAATGCCCATGCGGTTAACTCCCTTTAGTTTGAAGTTCGGAGTTTTGAGTTCGGAGTAAAGGCTCATTTTTTACTCCGAACCAAGTTACTCCGAACTTTTCTTACACTCCCTCGAAGAACTCGACGCGATCCCCTTCTCGCAGAGTGACGATGGCTTTTTTCCAGTCAGATTTCCAACCGAAATATCGGCCCAGGCGTTTCCGTTTTCCCACCATGTTCATGGTCCGTACGCGCCGAACTTTCACCTTGAATAATTTTTCCACTGCCTGGCGGATCTCGATCTTGTTCGCTCTAGGATCCACCACGAAAGCAATCTGGTTCTTTTCCTCTTTCTGCCGCGTACTCTTCTCAGTGATCAAGGGTCTCTTAATGATCTCGTGCGCCTCTTTCATGTCCGCAAATTCCTTTCCACTCTTTCCAGACTGGAGCGCAGAAAAATCAGGTGTTCATACCTCAGGATGTCGTGCACATTCAACCCTTCGCACCGCATGACCTGAACTCCCGGAATATTTCGGGCGGATTTTTCCAGAACCTCATCTGGACCATCGAGGACGATCAGGGCGCTGTTGATTCCCAGGCTTTTTAGAGCCGCCGTAAGCTTCTTGGTTTTGATTCCCTCCAGGTTAAACCGATCCAGGACCAGCAATTTTTTTTCTCGGTACTTGGAAGACAGTACCAAACGCAAGGCCGCCTGACGAACTTTCTTGGGTGGATGAAAGGAGTAGTCCCGGGGATGCGGCCCGAAGATCGTTCCACCTCCCCGCCAGAGGGGTGAACGGGTGGAACCAGCTCGGGCTCTTCCAGTTCCTTTTTGCCTCCACGGTTTCCGTCCACCACCACTGACGAAAGAACGTTCCTTGGTGGATGCCGTTCCGCGGCGTCGGCCGGCGAGCTGCATCCGCACAACGTCATAGACCAGATGAGGCTTCTCCGCTTCATTCAAAAGTTGGTCGTCCACTTCCATCTCAGAAACTTTTTGCCGACGAATATCAATGATTTCTACTCTGGCCATATCCACCCCACGCCCGCACCCCAGGCTCAACTTGCCGCCTTCGATCTCTTTTTCTTCGCCTCGCGAATCAGTAGAAGGCCCCGTCTGCCTCCCGGGACCGCTCCTTTGATCAAGAGCAAATTTTGTTTAGGCCGTACATCCACCACTTCCAGGTCTTGCAGGGTAGTGCGCTGATTCCCAGTATGGCCTCCCATTTTTTGCCCTGGCCAGACCCGCGAAGGAAAGGAGCTCGCTCCGATAGAACCAGGGGCGCGGTGAAACATGGAGCCATGGGTGGCTCGCCCTCCCCGAAACCCCCAACGCTTAACCACCCCCATGAACCCTTTCCCTTTGGAAAATCCGGTCACATCCACCAAGTCACCGACCTTAAACTCTTCTACGGTGATTACCTGCCCGACTTTGAAAGGGTTGACATCCGGGACTCGGAATTCTTTAAGATATCTAAAGGCAGAGACTTGAGCCTTTTGGAAATGACCCTGAAGCGGCTTATTCATTCTTTTCTTATCGCGCTCTTCAAACCCCAACTGCAGGGCGGCGTAATTTTCTTTTGCCGGCATCTTTACCTGAACCACGGTGCAGGGTCCGGCCTGTACCACGGTCACCGGGACTACGCTCCCATCATCATGGAAGATCTGAGTCATTCCCAGCTTTTTCCCAATAATTCCTTTTAGCATGGCCAAAGACCTATTCATTCATTTAGGACACAGATTTTCGCCGATACTCCCAGAAAAAGATTTTCTATTTATATAATCATGAAAATCTGCGTTTACCCTGTTAGATAGTAAACATCTAACAGGGTGAATCTGTGTCCAAAAAAAATTCCTTTGCTTTATAATTTAATCTCCACGTCTACCCCGGCAGCCAGATCCAACTTCATCAGAGCATCGATCGTCTGCTGGGTAGGATCCAGAATGTCCAAGAGTCGTTTATGAGTTCGGATTTCAAACTGCTCGCGAGATTTTTTGTCCACGTGGGGAGACCGGAGTACGCAGAACTTATTAATTTCCGTCGGCAGGGGAATGGGCCCAGCCACTCGTGCCCCCGTGCGCTTGGCCGTATCCACAATCTCCTTGGTGGACTGATCGAGCAGTCTGTGATCGTAAGCTTTCAGTCGAATCCTTATCTTCTGACTATTGACCACCATGCTTTCTTCTCATTTCTCTAAGGATTGCCGTAACGATCGATGCCTGACTATTCCAGGATTTCCGAGATGACCCCGGCACCCACCGTCCGGCCTCCCTCCCGAATCGCAAAACGCAACTCCTTCTCCATGGCAATCGGCGTAATCAACTGCACCTCCAAATTCACATTGTCCCCAGGCATCACCATCTC
>JACRCA010000374.1 GCA_016234425.1 Deltaproteobacteria bacterium
AGATTAAAAGGGAGATTGGTGTGCCAGTCGTCATTCCTTCGAAGATTCCAGAAAGAATCTCTACTCGGTCCTTTTCCTTTCGTGAGCTTGATCCTATCCCCTGGCCAGGCCTTCGGCGATCCAGCTCTTTCTGGATATCTTCGGCTGAAAGTTCCATTTGGGGTGGGCAACCGTCGATCACCACCCCCAGAGCTTTCCCGTGGGATTCCCCCCAGGTGGTTATCCGGAAAGACGTCCCGAAAGAATTTCCGCCCATCTAAGATCCCCCCATTTTTTCTTCGAGGATGGAGAGTATTCTCTCCACCACTCCTTCCGCCCCCAACTCTGTAGTATCCAGTTGCATATCCGCAGCCTTTTCATAAAAAGGTTCACGGTAGGCCATGATTTCTCCTAACTCCTCTAAGGCCCCCTTTCCAGTGAGCGTGGGCCTGTTGGCCATGGTTCGCGGATCCTGATTGATTCTGTCGTACAGAACCTGTCGGTCTGCCTTAAGCCAGATGACCAGCCCATTTTTCTTCAAAGACCTCACATTCTCAGGATCGAGCACAGCCCCTCCCCCAGCAGCAATGACCAAATGATCCCCATGGCAAACATCCTCGACGACCCCCTTTTCCACAGCCCGAAAAAAGCTCCATCCTTTTTTATTTACTGTTTCTTTAATGGAAGCGCCCAGACATTTTTCCACCAAATCATCTGTGTCCACAAACTCTCGCCCCATGCGGGCAGCCAGCCCCCTGCCCACCGTGCTCTTGCCCGAGCCCCGCAATCCGATCAAGACGATGTTCATAAATAAATCCAAATATCAAAATTCAAATTTCAAAATTACATTCCAAAATCCAAAATCTAATTCCTTAGCTCCCAATTTTTAAATCTTGCATTGTCATTTTCATTTTTCATTTTTCATTTTTGATTCTATTGGATAGAGCTTTTGGAGTGTTTCCCAAAACTCCGGGAAAGATTTTTCCACACACCTTTCCCCTTTGATTCTTATCCCAGGAACGGCCAGGCCGGCGATGGCCAAGCTCATGGCCAGGCGATGATCGTTGTGAGTTTCGACTTCCGCTCCACGGATTTCTCCTCCTTCCACTTGCAGCCAGTCTTCCCCTTCTTCCACCCAAATACCCAGCTTGCCCAGCTCTGCGGCCAAGGCCCCTATGCGGTCTGATTCTTTAAGGCGAAGGTGGCCGATGTTTCGAATCATTGTTTTCCCTCGGGCAAAAGCCGCCGTAACTGCGAGGGTCGGAACCAGGTCAGGCATTTCATTCAGGTCGATTTCAATCCCCCTCAGCCCTCCTCCCTGAACTTCTGCCCACCCATTCCCCGGGATTATTTTGCATCCCATTTTTTCCAGAATTCTCAGAAAGCCTGCGTCTCCCTGGACGGAGGCAGGGCGGAAATTTTCCACTCTCACCCTTCCCCCAGTGACGGCGGCTGCCGCAAAGAAATAAGAGGCATTAGAAGCATCCCCTTCAATATGATATTTCTGAGGAAGGTACCTTTGTCCTGCCCGGATGAAAAAAGAACGATATTCCTCGCTTTTGACTTCTCCCCCAAAGGCAGATATTACATCAAGGGTTATGTCCACATAAGGTCTGGAAACTAAGTAGCCCTCTACCTCTATACGGACATCTCCTGCAGCATAAGGAGCGACCAGCAAAAGGGCAGAAATGAACTGGCTGCTCTCACTGCCTTTGATCCTGGCCACTCCCCCCAGCAGGCCTTCGGACTCCACGACTATGGGTGGATATCCGCTTGCCTCTTGAGAATAGGCTTTGACCCCCAAAGCAACCAGGCCATCCAGCAGCTCTGCCATTGGTCGTTCCCTCATCCTCTCAGTCCCATCTAACACAGTGCGCCCGGTCTTTAGAGCAGCCAGGGCTGTCAGAAATCTCATAGAAGTCCCGGAATTGCCGACATAGATCTTTGCTCCCCCCGCTTTCAATTTTCCTCCGGCTCCCCAGATGTGGAGCAAATCTTTCTCCCAGAAAACAGGCACCCCCAATTTTCCCAACCCCTCAACCGTATATTCTGTATCTTCACTGCGCAGCGCATTGATCAAAAGGGACTCCCCTTCAGCCAGTGCTGATACGATGAGGGCCCGGTGGGTATAACTCTTCGAGCCGGGAATGGTAATGACTGCATCGCAATGATGAAGTGGATTTATTTCAATCATCGTTTTTCTCTTCCACCCCCTCACCCTCCCCCTCTCCCCCAATCAGGGGGAGAGGGATGGGGTGAGGGGCTGACGCCTGAACGCTTATCCTAATGCTCGCCTAAGGTCCTCTTTAATCTCTTCTAGATCCGGCCTTCTGCCAGTCCAGATTTGGAGCTGCGCAGCGCCCTGCCGGGCAAGCATCTCTAGCCCAGCGATCGTCTGGCAGCCCTGTTCTTCGGCCTCCTGCAAAAGCTTTGTCCGAAGGGGATGGTACACAATATCCATCACGGTCATCCCCTTCTTTAAAAATTCTTTCTGCAGAGGGCTCTGGGTATCGTTTGGGTGCATGCCTACAGAAGTAGCATTGATGACCACCTGGGTATCCAGTCCATCGATGCAGGAAAGTGGCAGGGAAACAAACCCCAATTCCTCTGCCAGGGCTCTTGCCTTATGCAGCGAGCGGTTGCAAATGAAAACCTGGCACCCCTTCCCTTTCAGCCCGAAGGCAATGGCTCGCGATGCTCCTCCAGATCCGAGGAGAAGGACCCGTTTATCTTTCAAATCAATTTTCTCTTCCAGTGCTTCCAAGGCTCCGCGCCAATCCGTGTTCTGGCCAGTCAATCTTCCCCCCTCATTGGTAATCGTGTTTACAGCTTTGATTTTCCCGGCTACCTCTTCCACTTCATCAAGAAAAGGGATGACCTGCGTTTTGAATGGAATTGTCACGCTCACTCCCCGAACCCCCAGCCCTCTGATTCCGCTTATCGCCTCTGCCAGATTTTCCACCTCAAAGGCCAGATAGACTGCGTTCAACCCCATCCTTCTGAATGCTCCATTGTGGATGATCGGGCTCAGGCTATGCCGCACCGGATTCCCAATGACTCCATAGAGTTGGGTCTGAGCATTGATCATCTCAATCTCTCCCAGATTTCTCTCATTTCTAAAACAGTCAATTGCCCGGGAGCGGAGGCTCGTTTTTTATTCAAGGAAGCATATGTCCAGGCCGATCCCATGAAAGGAGCAAAGATGCGGCTCATCTTTCCTTTTCCTCCCATGCAAAACGCCACGATCTCCCACATCCTTTCCCTGGCGTAAGGAATGAGGGAGAGGACCTTTAGATTGTCTTCAAATGTGCGGGCAAAGGTTGCGATCTTGAGCACGTCTACTCCATACCGCATCATGCGCCCGCAAAGAGCGCGCAAGGCACCTGGGGAAGGGGTTCCCCCGAAATCATGGAAAGAGAGGATAACTCGAGTTTCCTCCTTATTTTTGATCAGGTTGTGAAGCAACCGTCTTGCGCTGCCCATCTCCACATCCACGTAGGCCGCTCCCAGATCGACAGCTCGCTGCAAAATCTCCACCCTCTCCTTCTCACCCCCTCTAAATTTTCCACCTTCTTCCTTACGGCGATTGGTAACGATGAAAGGTTTTCCTCTGGCTCTTAATAAGGGTTCGAGCTCTGGTTTTCTCAAATAATCCACCCGGAGTTCGATGAGATCAGCCAGCCGATTCGCTGCTTTAACGGCCATGAGAGACTCTTCAACAGTCATTTCCACGATGGGAATGCAGATTCTTCCAGGACTTTCACCTCTCGGAAATCGTCTCATCAATGCGCACCCCGAAATGTCTCGCGGATTCCTCCCGGTAGATTAGAACCGCACTCCCTTCTTTGAGGTCTACCAGGGAGATGGCTTTCCCATCGGGCTGAGTGAGCCGGATGGTCTCAGCATTCTGGAGGATGATGGAGAAGTTCTGGCCGCCTTCCTCTGCTTCCACAAGGGCCAGCGGACGCCGTTCTACTTTGGCCCTTCCCACAATAGCTGGATAACTCTGGCCCTCAAAGTTTACTACCAAAACTTGATCGCCAGCCTGGACCTCTGAGAGATATTTGGTCTTACCGCTGGCCATGCGAATGTAAGCGTGCACCGGACCGGCATTAACCCGGAAAGGCCTGGTGTTCACGAAGGGGTTTTCCACGCATTCGGAATGAACCAGGAATAGGGCCTGGCTGCTGTTGCCTACCAGCATGCCTTCACCCAAGACCATTGAAGAACAAGTATCCACGCAAACCCGGTCTCCCAGTCCCAATGGCTCGATGCGTTTGATCCGGGCCGGAAGAAGCTCAAATTTTTCCCTTTCTCTTTTGAGTTCCCGGATGATTTGCCGGACGGCGCTGGGATCAGGGTTGTTGAGCACGACTCCCGCCACTCCTTTTTCCAGGATGGAAAAAGCCGTCTGCCCTCCCTTCAGGTCGGTGATTTCGACGAAGAGGTTACCCGTCCTGCTCAACAAGTTCTCCAGAGGGATGATCGTCCAGTCCCCTCCTCTCACCACCACTTTCTTCGAGAGGCTGAGGGTGAAAATCTCCTCTTCATCTTTTCTCTCCCGGACCTCCTTTTCCACTACATCCCGGCCCAGCATGATATCGCCATCCTCAGCCACGGTGGGAATGAGGCCCATCTTTCTCACTTCCGAATGAGTACCGGTCTCCACCCAGAGGGCATCAGCTCCACTCTCCATGGCGGCCTGAGCCACTTCTACTTTCCAGGGAATCACTTTTACCCAAACCTTCTTAGACATTCTATAAGCTCCTTCAGGCGCCCAGCTCCTTAAGTCCATCGTCCACCGTAAAGCCGTTATGCACCAATTTGTAGATCACTTGAATGACCTTGGTCGGATCTCTATGCTGGAAAGCATTTCTTCCGATGGAAACTCCTGCTCCTCCAGCGACCACTGATCCCTTAACCATCTCCAGGATGTCTCGATCCGTCTCCATCTTCTCCCCTCCGGCAATGACTACGGGAACAAAACATCCTTCCACCACCTCCCGGAACGTTTCCGCAGAACCGGTGTAAGGAACTTTGACAATGTCGGCTCCCAGTTCGGCCCCCACCCGGGCGGCGTGCTTGACCACGTTCACATCAAAACCATTCTTCACCTTGGGCCCTCGCATGTACATCATGGCCAGGAGGGGCATCCCCCATTCCGTCGCCTCCCGGGCCACCTGCCCCAAGTCCTTCAGCATGGACTTCTCATCCTCTGCCCCGATGTTCACGTGAATGGAGAGTGCATCCGCTCCCAATTTAATAGCCTCCTCCACGCTGCAGACCAGGACTTTGCAATTGGGGTCAGGGGCCATACATGTACTGGCGGAGAGGTGGATGATCAAGCCCACATCTTTTCCACGCCTCCGGTGACCAGCCTCAACCAGGCCTTTGTGAATCACGATGGCGTTGGCCCCTCCCATGGCCACGGCGTTGATGGTCTGCCGCATGTCGATCAGCCCGGGCATGGGGCCTAAGGTGACGCCATGGTCCATGGGCACAATGACTGTCTTGCCCGAGTCCCGGTCCACGATCCGTTCCATTCTTATTCTTTTTCCTACCATCTCCCTTCCTCCTTCTTAATTTGACTGATCATTTGCCACAGAGATCACCGAGAACACAGAGCAATAAAGAAATTGGCTCATCACCGCTAACGAATTTTTTGTTCCTGAAATTGATTCAAAATGCCTTTTTCATTCTCTGTGACCTCTGTGTGCTCTGTGGCAAAAGATTCCCCAAAAATAAAAAAAGCCGTGAAGAGATAGTCCCCACGGCTCAAAATAAAAGGGCCGTGGGCAGCGCCCTGTCTGCCCACGGCCTCGATCAGCTAAATATATTTACTGATCAGCTTCCAGGCGGCGGGCAGACCCCGGCGTAATAAAACCAAAAGTAATACCCGCCGCCAATTTCAAGGGTGTTGCGCTGATCTATTTTCAATTTTGAATCCATAATGTTTATTTATAGCAAAGATGCCTATATCCTGTCAAGAAAAATTTTAGGTCTTCCCTGATTTATTTGCAAACGTTGCTTTTAATTCTTTGATAATCTTGAAAAAATTGCCAATGGCTATGATGAAAAATTTCTGGGAAGGCCGCCCGAGGGGAACCCTTTTCTCAGCTCGCCAAATTCAATTGCGATGGATTCGAGCTTTAAAGCTCATCGATTTTGAGGTATATTAACCTTGCTCCAGGCGATAGCCGCCTCGGGCGGCTCACATGAACAATTTCGTCGCCCTGGAAATCCGAGAGATCATCGCCAAGCCGAGTCAAAGGGGAAGGTATTCTTAGAGATGATTTCAGAAATTCGACCAAAGCAGGTATGAGGATGTATTTGATGATCTATGGGGGAGTTTCTCAATCGGGGTATCATCTACATCCGAGATAGTTTTTACCAGACATCCATCAAACCCTGAAGATTTTCGCTCTTATCACGGGGAGATTCCCCAATCTCCCGGAGGCCGCGGATGACCTTTATAGTCTGGTTGTTTCCGGAGCGATGGAAAGGAATCGCCTGGTTCCCCTACCCATGGAAGAATTGATAAGCCTGAAACGCTCTGCAATGGATAACCCGAAAATTACTGCCAAAGCAGCATCCAGGAAACCCGCTGCGAGAACTGGATCCGTCATGGGAAAGGTTCTAAAGACGGAGTTAAGGGAGGAATATTGGAAAGTCGGGCGCTTTGCTAAAGGGGGAAAGAGGATAGAAAATGAGGGCGATGGTTCTTAGGGAGTTCAATAAACCCTTGCAGCAAGAAGAGGTTCCACTTCCGGCCATTGGGAATAAGGACCTGCTAATCAAAGTCCAAGCCTGCGGCGTTTGTTACACCGATGTCAAGATCGCCACGGGGGTCTTTTCTTACATTACCTTGCCCAGAATCATGGGGCATGAAATTGCCGGTGAGGTGACCAGCTGGGGAGAGGGAGTAAAAAATTTCCGCGAGGGAGACCGGGTTTGTGTTTATTTCTACCTGAACTGCGGCCAATGCGAAAATTGCCGGGGCCATAAAGAAAATTTGTGCTTAAACCTCCGCGGGCGGATTGGCTTTCATTTTGATGGGGGGTACGCTGAATATGTGAAGGTTCCTGTAACCCATGCGTATAAAATTCCCGAAAGTGTTCCCATAGAGGAAGCCGCCATCTTGGCGGACGCGGTGGCCACCCCCCTCCATGCCCTGAGGGAGCAGGCCAAAGTTAAACCCGGAGAGACAGTGGCGATCGTGGGAGTCGGAGGATTGGGCATTCACGCTGTGCAGCTGGCGAGGTTGCTTGGGTCTAAGGTCCTGGCCATCGACCTGGATGAGAAAAAATTGCAAGCCGCCAGAGAATTGGGGGCCGAGGCTTTCAGCGGAGCTGAAGAGGGGCTGACGGATTCCATTCTTTCCACAACGGGAGGGAAGGGGGTAGATGTCATTTTGGATATGGTGGGGGAAAATGAAACATTCCAAACTTCCCTTTCCTTCTTAAAAGCCGCTGGGCGCTATGTGATCGTTGGTTATAGCTTCGAAAAGCCCTTCTCCATCTTCCCTCATACCATCCTGACCAAAGAATTCGTCCTGATCGGTTCCCGGGCTTCAAGGCCCCGGGAGCTTGCCGACGTCTTGCAGTGGGCGGCCGATAAAAAAATTAAGCCCATGGTGAGCCAGAGCATTCCCCTTAACCGGGCAAACCAGGCTTTGGAACGCTTGCAAAGATATGAAATTTTTCACCGAGTCGTTTTGCGACCGTGAAAACGATAATCCAGGCCCGATTAGAGGTGGTTTTTTAGCGAAATCCCCTTAAAAATCCGAAGAAAGGAGAGAGGGAATGTATTACGCAGTGGATTGGGTCGACCGGATCGATTTCCAGACTTTACGTAAATATCGAACGGAAAATCTGCAAAAAAAAATGAAAGAACATGGCCTGGATGCCCTGATGTGCTTCCGGGCAGAAAATATCCGTTACATGACCAACATGCGTCCTCTCTGGTGGCCCATTACCTTCATCACCCGGAATGCTGCCATCATGACTCAAATGGGAGCTCCCGTGCTCTACGTAACCAGTGGAGATGCGGCGCGTTGCCGAGCGACTATGAAGTGGCTGCCGGAAGAAAATATCCGCCCATGCGCCACCATGGAGGACCCGGGGATTGTGAAAACGATGGTCTACCGGGAGTTTCTTCCCACCTTGCAAAAGATGGGGGTCACGGATGGGCGGATTGGGATCGATGCCGCGACGACAGCCATCTTTTATGAATTGAAAGCTGCTTTACCCAAGGCTAATTTCGTAGATGGGGATCAGTGTGTGAAAGAGGCGGCGGCGATCAAACACGATGAAGAAATAAAATGCCTCCGGGTAGCCATCCAGGTGGCTGACGTGGCCATGGAAAGGGCCATGCGGCGCATTGAAAGCGGGGTGCGGGAATGCGAAGTCTTGGCCACTGCCATGCATACCCTTTATTCATTCGGGATGGAGGTGCCCCAATGCAGCCTCATCGTGACCTCGGGGGAAAACACGGCTCCCCTCCACCGTTTCGCCTCCGACAAGTTCATCCACAGGGGGGACCTGGTTTTTCTAGACCTGGGGGGATGCTTCAATGGATATTTTAGCGATTTCACAAGAACTGTATGCTTGGGTCAGCCGAACCAGCAGCAGAAGCTAATTTACACAGCGGTTTACGAGACCATGATGAATATCATAGAGACCATGAAACCCGGCGTCACGAATGAGGTTGTCAATCAATCCGCCCGAGGGGTCATAAAAAAACATGGGTTTGAAGAATATGGGTTCCATGGGGTTTTGGGCCACAGCATCGGCACCTCGGGGCTTACGGCTCCTTTGATCGGCGAGCTGGCCGCCACCGGAGAGAGAGTATTTGAACTCCAGCCCGGGATGGTATTTTCCATGGAGCCGACGATTACTGTTCCGGGGATCCCCGGGGGAGGTGGGGTAAGGATTGAGAATAACATTCTGATCACGGAAAAGGGAAACGAGGTATTGAACAAAACTCCCTATTGCCAGAAGTTATTGGGCAAGGGGAGCTGTGATGGGCCATGTTGCCCAAGATAGCGTGGTTCTCGACGGATTTACATTTTCGAAAAAAAGTATTTTGCCGAGTTTGACGGCCGGGGAAGTAAAACGAAATTGAAACCAAAAAAAGAAAGGAGGGAATTATGAGAAGGAAGAAAAAGGGTTGGTTGTTTATGATGATATTGGTGATCGGCGGAATGGTCCTAATCCATGCAACTGACGTTTGGGCCAAACCACCAAAGGGCGTGTTGAAACAGGTAATCCACTGGGGCATTTCAGCCGACTGGCTTGACCCAGCTACGGCCGGGTACCCTATTTCCGCCCACCTGCCTCTTTATCTATTTCACGATGCCCTGGTGAAGGCTATGCCCGAGGGCAATTTTACCCCTTGCTTGGCCGAGTCCTGGACGGTTAGCCCAGATGCCCAGGTTTACGAATTCAAGCTGCGCAAAGGGGTAAAATTTCACAACGGGGACATCTTGACCGCAGAGGATGTGCTGTTTAGTGTTAGGCGGTACAAGGCGGCCCAGGCCAAACTTCTGAAGGACAAGATCGCCAACTTAGAGGCTGTAAACCCCTATCTCGTCCGCTTCACCTTCAAAGAGCCTTTCCCCGATTTTTTGGAGTATCTCTGCCCCGGGGTCACCAGCCTGGCCTGGGTTGTGCCTAAAAACTATGTCGAAAAGGTAGGGGATGCAGGTTTTAAAAAGCATCCCATCGGCTGTGGCCCATTCAAGTTTGTGGAATTTGTTCCCGGGGTGAGGCTTGTGGGGGAGGCTTTTGAAGATTACTGGCGGAAGGTGCCCAACATAAAAAGATTAGAATTTATCCAGGCCCCTGAACCGGCGACCCGCCTGGCAATGGTTAAAAGGGGTGAGGCCGACATCGGCACACTCATGCAGGGAGTTTTTTATGAAGATGCGAAAAAGGACCCCAAACTCAAACTTTTTCACCCGCTAAGTCCTACGCGATGGATAGTATATTTTTCCAACCAATGGGATCCCAAGTCCCCCTGTTCGAATCCCAAGGTAAGAAAGGCGATGAGCTTGGCCATAGACCGGCAAACTCTGGCCGATGTTCATATGCCCGGATGTAAAGGAATCGGAGTCCTTGGCTTAGAAGGAGATCCCGGCCTGGCAGATTTCCCTGCCGACCCTTATGACCCAGAGAAAGCCAAGAAGCTCCTGGCTGAGGCCGGGTATCCGTCTGGTTTCCATGCGGGACCTTTCTTCCCATATGAAGGCGGTTACTGGCCCATGGGGGAACAAATCGCTAATTACTGGAAGGCCATCGGGATTACAGTCGAAACCAAACTCTTGGACCGACCCGCCTGGGTAGCAAATCGCGAGGGAAGAAAGATGACAAACGCAATTTTCATCGACCCGGCAACTGCCCCGACCATCGGGGGGCGCGTGACCTACCTTTTCGGTACGACTTCCTACGGGAATTACCCACACATCGAGAAGGCCTGGGAGGAGTACCAAAAAACGGGTGATTCGAAGAAGAGAAAGGAATTAATTTGGGAGATTCAGAGGATGATTCACGACCGGACGATGTTCATTCCCCTCGTGAATACCAATTCGCCGGCAGCTTTTGGTCCCAGGGTAAAGGGCAATCCTTATAAAGTTCAGCCACTCATATGGTTTACTGCTCCGCTGGAAGATATTGAGTTAGCAGAATGAGGAAACTTTTTCAGGAACCCAGAAAGAGTATCACGACCCTTGGTTTCGACGGAATCCAGAAGGACGAGGGGAGTGGTACTCTTCTCCTCGAATTTGGAAGAATCAATTCATAGACGGGATACCGGATGACTCGGTACATCGTAAGACGGCTGATTTTAGGAATTGTTGTGGTGGGCATTGTCTCGGTGATCATTTTTATCGTCAGCCGGATTGGCCCTGATCCCGCATTGATGATCGCCCCTCCGGGCGCCGACGAAGCGGAAATCAAGGCGATCCATGAAAGGTTTGGTTTGAATAAACCCTGGCCGGTTCAATATTATATTTTCATCAAGCGAGCTTTACAGGGGGACTTCGGCGAGTCCATCTATTACGGGCTTCCGGTTTCGGAAATCATGTGGCAGCGAATACCCAACACGATTTTGCTCGTCGGGGCTGCCCAACTCATTGCCCTGGGGATCGGAGTATCTGCCGGGGTATTGGCTGCCAGAAGGCGGGGCCAATGGCTGGACAACCTGGTGAGGTGGTTTTCCCTCGCAGGCCTCTCCATGCCCAACTTCTGGATTGCCATGCTCCTCATCTTAATTTTTTCCGTCACGTTGCGGGTTTTGCCCACGGCGGGCAGCGGGACCATCTGGCATCTCCTGATGCCTGCTTTTTCCCTCGGGTGGTATTTCAGCGCTGGATATACGCGGATTACCTACTCCTCTCTATTCCAGGTGCTCAACAGCGAATACATTAAAATGGCCCGGATCAAGGGACTTTCCGAATTTGCCGTCGTGGGCAAGCACGCCCTCAAGAACGCCCTCATTCCCATCGTCACTTTAGCCGGAATGAATTTGGTCATCATGGTTTCAAGCGCCGTGGCCATTGAAACGGTATTTTCCTGGCCCGGGGTGGGGCTGCTTATGTACCACGGGGCCATCTACCGGGATTTTAATATCGCCCAAGCGGTGGTCCTTTTCATATCCGTCAGTATGGTCATAATGAACTTGCTCGTGGATATCCTGTATGCCTACATAGACCCCCGCATACGCTATCAGTAAATTACGGACCGATCCATCAAAGGGGAAAACATGGAGAAGTTTCTATATTTCTTGGAAAAGGTCTCGGAGTTTTGGAAAAGGGCGCCGAAGGGCCCTCTGATCATCCTCATCTTGCTTTTTACCACCGGGATTTTTGCCGATTTCTTGGCTTTCGGCCATGACCCCGAAGTTGGCAACCCAAGACTGAGGTTGCTGCCACCTTTCTGGTATGAGGGAGGTACGACCAAATATCCTTTGGGAACCGATACCATGGGCCGAGATGTACTCACCCGGTTAATCTACGGGTCCCGAGTCTCTCTGCTGGTCGCTTTTGCGGCAGTGATTGTGGCCTCTGTCATAGGAACGATATTGGGCATACTGGCTGGATACCACGGGGGATGGGTGGATCAGGTGGTCATGCGGTTTACCGATGCCTGGCTTAGCATTCCCACCGTTATGTTCGGAATCCTGTTAGCGGTCATTGTCGGGCCGGGGGTCTTCAACATCGTTATCATCATGGGTTTGGTCTTTTGGACGAGATACGCTCGCGTGACGAGGGGCGAAACATTGAGCCTCAAGGAAAGGGAATTTGTCCAGTTGGCCATAGTCGATGGATGCAGCAAACTTCGCATCATGAGAAAACATATCCTGCCCAATGTAATCAATAATGTAATCACCCTCGCTTCCATGCAAATTGGAATCGTTGTGGTTGTGGAGGCTTCGCTCACCTTCCTGGGCGTGGGAGTTCCACCGCCCAAGCCCGCTTGGGGGCTGATGTTGTCCGAGGGAAGGGGCGGGCTCCTGGCTGGATACTGGTGGCTGATTGTTTTCCCCGGCGTGGCGATTGCCTTCTTGGTGATGTCCTTTAATTTGATGGGGGATTGGCTCCGCCTTTATTTGGATCCCCATTATAGGCACATAGAAGCATGAATTTAGAAAAGAAACCCCTTCTGCGGGTCCTCGGGCTAAAAACCTACTTCATTTCCTTCGGGGGGGAGAGAATCGTCAAGGCTGTCGATGATGTGTCTTTCGAGGTTAGCCAAGGAGAGAGATTGGCGGTGATTGGGGAGTCGGGTTGCGGCAAGAGTACGGTGGGGCTGTCTATTCTCAGGGTTTTACCCCCCTCGGCGAGAATCGTGGCGGGAGAAATTCTTTTTGAAGGGGAGGACCTTTTGAAGAAAAACCCCAAGGAAATGGCTCGGATTCGGGGAAAAAAACTTTCCATGATCCTCCAAGATACCATGCTTTCTTTGGATCCCGTCTTTACCATCGGGTATCAGATAGAGGAGACCTTGCACCGGCATACCGAATTGCGGGCAGAGGCCTTGCACGGCCGAATGAAAGAACTACTTTGGGATGTGAAGATACCGGGGCCGGAAAGACGTCTCAAGCAATTCCCCCACGAGATGAGCGGAGGAATGCGCCAACGAATTGTGGGAGCTATCGCCTTTAGTTGTGAACCTAAGTTATTAATTGCCGATGAGGCGACCACCAACTTAGACGTAACCATCCAGTTGCAATATCTTAATCTACTCAAAGATTTACAAAAAAGGACGGGAGTGACTCTCCTGTTTATCACGCACAATTTGGGCATCGTGGCTGAATTGTGCGAGTCTGTGATCGTCATGTATGCGGGCAAAATAGTAGAACGATCTCCGGTGATGGATATTTTCGATGCCCCAGCCCATCCCTATACCAAAGCTCTGCTGCAGGCTGCCTTTGGTTTACAAGACCTGAGCAAGCGGAAGCCCATCCGGGGTGAACCTCCGAATTTGGCAAAATTACCCCCCGGATGTAGTTTTCATCCCCGTTGTGCCTTCGCGCAGGAGCTTTGCCGGCAGGAGGAACCTGGGGAAATTTCCCTGGGCCCCAAGAGGTCTGTCAAGTGCTGGTACTTCGTAAAGAATATCCACTGAATATCCAGTACACCAAAAATCAGAAAAACCAGAATTTTTAACCCTGGGAACTTGGAAGCGGAAATCTGATTCCTTCAAGGTTTGCTGATTGGGCAAGAGCAAGGTGACCCGCCAAGATACGAACTATATTTTGCGGACCCATAATTTGAAGGTATATTTCCCTGTAAAGGCAGGGATCATCCTCGACCGAGTGCTTGGATGGGTAAAAGCCCTGGACGGTGTAGACCTGACGCTCAGACCCTCGCAAGTTGCCGGTTTGGTGGGGGAATCTGGAAGTGGTAAGACCACACTGGGGAAAGCCATTTTACTCTTGGTCGCAGCTACGGATGGGGAAATACTCTACCAAGGCAAAAATGTCTGTACATTCAACAAGGAAGAGCTCAAAGCCTACCGCCGCAACGTAAAAGCCATTTTTCAGGATCCATTTGCCTCCCTCAGCCCCCGTCTGAGGATAAAAGACATAATCGGCGAGCCCCTGGAGGTGGGTGTTGGAATGAAGAAAAAGGACGTGGAAAGCCGAGTAGCGGAGGTTTTGGGTATGGTGGGGTTAGACCGGGGATTCATGGGGCTTTTTCCCCATGAGCTGAGCGGGGGGCAACGGCAACGGGTGGCGATTGCCCGGGCCATCGCTACCCATTCCGAGGTCATTATTCTGGATGAACCCACCTCGTCTTTGGATGTTTCCGTCCGCCTGCAAATTGTCCACCTTTTGATGGATCTGCAACAGAAGCTGGGACTGAGTTATCTCTTGATCGGACACGACTTAGCTATGGTGGCCTACATGTCCACCAACATCGCGGTTATGTATTTGGGGAAAATTGTGGAGTTTGCGGAAACCGAAGGATTATTGCGGAATACCATTCATCCATACACCAAAGCCCTGATCGAGTCCTCCTTGCCAGACCATCCGCGGGATAAAAAGGTACGAACCGTTTTACCCGGAGAGATTGCCAGCCCTTTGGATATCCCCCCGGGTTGCCGTTTCCATCCCCGCTGTGTGCGGAGAAAGGAAATTTGTTCCCAAGTGGAACCCCCTTTAGTCGCTGTGGGCAATAATCATTGGGTGGCTTGCCATGGGGAAGGTCATAACGGCCCAAATCGTTGAATCGCGAATTCAATGAAGGAGTCAGTTTGGGAGAAATATTTTATAAAAAAATCGTTCCAGATGAATTCTTTAAAAGGAGACATTATTATGGCTGCTAAAGTTGTTACCAGCGCTGCCCTCACACTCAAAATGGCTGAAGAAATGCTCTCCCGGGTGGGAGCGCAGCTTGTCTTTGCCCCTTTAGGGACGGAAGATGACATTATAAAACATGCCGTCGACGCGGATGCGGTAATCGTCGGTTCCACGGAACCTTATACCCAAAGGGCAATTCAGGCCTTAGGGAAGTGTAAAATCATAAGCCGGATGGGAATCGGGTTCAACAACATCGATGTAGAAGAGGCCACCCGCCAGGGGATCCCGGTCGCAGTGGTTTTGGATGCGAGTGTTCACGAAGTTTCCGACCATGCGATGGCTTTCCTTCTGGCCTTTTCCCGAAAGATCTTTCCCCTCACCAAAGCAGTCCGGGAAGGGGTCTGGAAAGCCGGGAGTAGTGAGATCCTTAAGATACGGGACCCAATGTTCCGGCTGACCCAGCAGAGCCTGGGCTTGGTGGGGGTGGGAAGGATTGGCAGCCGCGTGGCCCAGAAAGCTCGAGCCTTCGGAATGCGGGTACTTGGCTACGACCCTTATCTATCATCCTGGGAACTACAGGAAAGGGGGGCGGAAAAAGTAGATTTTGATCGGCTTCTTCGGGAATCAGATTTCATATCCCTCCACGCCCCCCTCACTTCCGAGACAAAAGGGATGTTTGGCCTGCTGGAATTCAGGAGGATGAAACCCACAGCTATCATCATAAATACCGCTCGAGGGGGGATCATCGATGAACAGGCTCTTTACCAAGCTCTTGTGGAGGGATCTATTGCCGGCGCAGGTTTGGATGTTACCGAACCAGAACCGCCCCGTCCTGATAGTCCCCTTCTCCAGTTAGAAAAGGTGTTGGTTACCGCTCATTCTGCTTTCTTTTCCGATTCGTCGCTTCAGGAGCTTCAGCAAAAAGCTGCCGAAGCCGTCATCATAGCCCTAAGGGGAGATTGGCCACCCTTCCTTATAAATCCAGAGGTGAAAGAGCAAGAGAACCGGCGCATCGCCAGTGGCTCCTCAAGATAGCAGGGGAGCGTGGGTTTAACGGAAAGTTTTAATCATGGGTGCGAAATCTTATCAAAGGAAGTTTCTTAGTTCTATTCGTGGAGGGGGTGAGGCGCAAGGTGGAGTTACAATTTTAGGTTAGGACATTGGATTTTGAAACGCTTCAGCTAAAGTTATAGAAACAGATAGGAGGAAAAGGAATGAGCAGCCAAGCAAAGACTGAAACCGCCTGGAAGGTGGAAGGAAAATGGTCCGTGAGTCCATATAGTTTTGAACCGGAGGTAAGGAAGGATTGGCAGTTGCCCAAACAAATTACCATCCATGACGTGACACTGCGGGATGGGGAGCAGACGCCCGGCGTTGTCTTTCGGAAGGATGAAAAGCTGAAGATTGCCCATGCTTTGGAAGAAGCGGGCGTCCAGCGCATCGAAGGGGGAATGGCCTCCGTCTCAGAGGAAGATTTTGATGCCATAAAGACCATGACGAAAGAGATCAAGAATTCCGAGATTGCCAGCTTCTGCCGTGCCCGCCGAGATGATGTAGAGCTCGCGATGAAAGCCGGAGTCCAGCGGGTGATAGTGGAGATCACGGCTCTGGATCCCATTATCAAGAATATCTGGGGGAGCCGCGGAAAGGCCGTGGAGGATATCCTAAGAATCGTTCAAGAGGCGAAGGCGAATGGTCTTAAAGTCACTTTTTTCCTCATGGAGAGCGCCCGTGCTCCTCTGGACTTGATCAAAGACCTCATCGTTCCTGTGGTGGAGGAGGGGAAGGCAGACAATGTCGCCATCGTGGATACCCGGGGTTCAGCTTACCCCCCGGGATTCGCCTGGCTCGTGACGCAGGTAAGGAAAATGGTGAAAGTTCCCATAGAGATCCATTGCCATAATGTCTGGGGTATCGCCACCGCCACCACCCTGGCGGGAATAAGCGCAGGAGCCGAGGTCGTTCACACTTGTATCAATGGGATGGGAG